>DRJW01000311.1 GCA_011052055.1 Nitrospirota bacterium | reverse complement strand
GTCATATGGTCGTTGACCATCCCCGCCGCCTGCATGAAGGCGTAACAGATTGTCGAGCCTACGAATTTAAAGCCGCGCTTTTTTAAGTCTTTGCTCATAGCGTCCGACTCTTTCGATGTGGCCGGTATCTGCTTTAATGTTTTAAAAGCGTTTTTCTTTGTTTTCCCGCCGACAAACCGCCATATATAACTGTCGAAATCGCCCTGCTCTTCTATAATTTTTATAAATGCCTGCGCGTTGGTGACAGCCGACTCGACTTTTAGCCGGTTACGGATTATTCCTGCGTCTTTGAGGAGGGAATTGACCTTTCGCTTATTGTACCGGGCGATTTTCCCGTAATCGAAATTGTCGAACGCCTTTCGGTAATTTTCCCGCTTTTTGAGGACGGTCAGCCAGCTGAGACCGGCCTGGGCTCCGTCGAGAATTATAAACTCGAACAGTTTAGCGTCATCGTGGACAGCAACGCCCCACTCTATATCGTGATATTCGATATAGAGCGGATGTCCCTCCGACCATGAGCACCGTTTCATTAAAAAATCACCGGGTATGCAAACCCGTCAGGAAACCTGCTTGGCGTCCGCCAGATTCGTAACGTTATCCGCTTTGGGCGCCGGAACCTCTATCTGCGCCAATCCAAGTTTTTCCCTGAGTTTATTCTCAAGCTCCCCGGCGGTCTCTGGATAATCGCGCATGAACTTTTTTGCGTTCTCTCTTCCCTGCCCGATCCGCTCCTCACCGTAGGAAAACCAGGCGCCCGCTTTGTTCACAAACCCGTGAGCCACGCCCAGATCGATAAGATCACCCTCTTTGGATATTCCTTCTCCAAAAACAATATCCACTTCGGCGTCCCGGAAAGGAGGAGCCATTTTGTTCTTGACCACTTTCACACGGGTGCGGTTGCCCACCACTTCCCCCTGATCCTTGATGGCGGCGATTCTGCGGATATCGATGCGGATGGTGGAATAAAACTTGAGCGCGTTTCCGCCCGTGGTCGTCTCCGGGTTGCCGAAAACCACCCCTATTTTCTGTCGAATCTGGTTTATGAAAACAAGGCAAGTATTTGATTTAGATATTATTGCAGTCAGTTTTCTGAGGGCCTGGCTCATCAGACGCGCCTGCATCCCCATCTGGGGATCCCCCATGTTCCCTTCAAGCTCCGATTTGGGAACCAGCGCGGCCACAGAGTCGATCACGATCACGTCTACGGCTCCTGACCGGATAAGAACTTCGGTGATTTCAAGAGCCTGCTCGCCAGTGTCAGGTTGTGAAATAATTAAATTGTCTATATCCACGCCCAGCGCGCTTGCGTACACAGGGTCTAAGGCGTGCTCGGCGTCCACGAACGCGGCGTTCCCGCCCAGCTTCTGCGCTTCTGCAATCACATGCAAAGTTAACGTAGTCTTCCCCGACGACTCCGGGCCGTATATTTCAACCACTCTCCCTCTTGGAAGCCCGCCTATCCCAAGAGCTACGTCTACAGATAAAGAGCCTGACGAGATAGTACCAGCCGGCTCCGACATGCTTGCGCTGTCGCCAAGCCGCATGATGGCGCCTTTGCCAAACTGTCTTTCTATCTGGGTAAAAGCCTGCTCAAGAGATCGATCTTTTTCGTTTGTTGCCTTGACCATCAGGTCTCCTTATTCATTTTTCTTAAATTGCGGTTGCTTTCGGCTCCCAACCAAATGCGTTGCGTCATGTTGTGATTATTAATATATACAAAAATCTGGAAAAGTAAACGAAAAAAAAGCAAAAATATGCAACCCATTATTTTACAAGTCTATACAGTTAATATTGATAGAAATAGCTCAAACCTTACCTATTTTGAAGTGCTTTGCAGAATAAACCGGCATTATCTTTTGCGGTTTTTCGGCCTATATCATCTGTGGGGAACCTCTAAAAAGCGCTTTTTAGAGGTTCCCTGTGATCTTTTTTTGATCTTGAAACGCTCTTCTTTCAGAGCGCGCGCTTTTATCGTTTATTATTTATTTTTATTTCTATCGGTTATAGTTATGCGGATACGTTTGCTCATACGCAAAATAATAGAGAGGAGCTATACGATCCAGGATGATACGTTACAAACCGCTGGCTACCGATAATATAAAAACGTCGGCAAGTAAAGGCTCAAATATCTTGCTGGGATCAACCAGTATCAGCGCTGATATCGGGCCGAACCCTGCCCTGGTCTTGCGCTCAACAGACGGGAAAATGGGCGCGGTAATGTTTGTGGACGAAACAGGAGCCGACTTCGGCAAATCAGCGAAAGAGACATTATCCAAATGCCTTGTAAAACTTAAAACGGGGGGGTGTGAAAAAGGCTCGCTCGAGGGCGCTGTTGTGGGCGGCTCGGACAGCGCGCAATGGAAAATACCGAGATTAACCCAGATCAT
>DRJW01000310.1 GCA_011052055.1 Nitrospirota bacterium | reverse complement strand
AATGTCAGGGAAAATTTGCCGCCAGGCGAGACGCAAGCTTTATTTATTTTCAGCTCTTTTTTTATCGCCCTGTATATGGCCGCGCTCTTGTCCATGTGGCACGAAAGGCTTTTGCACAGCATGACCTGATATTTTGCGGGTGGGATCAACAGGCTCGGAAAAAACGTGGCTGTCTGCTCGACCGCAGTCACGGGAACAGAGAGCTTTTTGGCGATAGATATTTTCGCCTCCGAAGTCACCCCTCCACTGTTCGAACAGGCTTTCATCAACTCCGGGATCACGTTTGCGTATAGTTTTTCTTTTTTGCTCATAACAGCATTATAAATTAAATGAACGAGCCAGAAAAAGGCAAGGCCCCAGGCTCTTTATAAAAGAGTCCGGGGCCGTTAATACTTTATTCGTTTAAAACTCCATCTCACATCCTACCGTGCAATACTCGAATTGCTCCGGCATCTGCAGTGAAACCTGTTTTATGCCTTCAAAACCTGTGCAGTGAATCGGAATAACCTTGTCTATATTCAGTTTTTTAAACTCTCCTATGGTTCTGTCTATCTTCTTTTCCGCAGGGCCGATCAGATGGAATCCGCCGATCACGCAATGCACCTTGTCCACACCGCTCACTTTTTTCGCGGCTATCACCGTGTTTATAATCCCGGCGTGGCTACACCCCTGAATCACAACCAGCCCTTTTTTCGTGTTGATGACTATCCCCATGTCATCTTTCACGCTGTCTTTATAAACCACGCCATTTTTCACGATATTAAAAACCGGTAGCTCCTCCCATTTATGAATCCTGGGAACTTCTCCGGTGGTCATAACGCCTTTAGCCAGTTTCACAGGCTTGGTATGATATTCGATCTTATGCTTTTTCGGATCTGGCTTAGGGCTTGTAAGATCGAATTTAACGCCCGGTTTGGGTGACAGGCACCTTTCATAAAAAGAGTCCGGGTGGGCGATAATTTTGCCTCTTACTTTGTCGAGGCCTCCGGTATGGTCGTTATGTCCATGAGAGAAAACGATCACGTCGATATCCTTCATTTTTACGCCCATCAGATCGAGGTTATGCTTCATGGCGATGCCGGTGACTCCGGTATCAATCAAAACTTTTTCGTCATCTGTCTCGATCAGCGCCGAAAACCCGTGTTCGGCTATAAAATTGTGATGCGGCCCCGACCTGCGTTTTACAAAATCGCTGTTGGGGATAAGCTCCATTATGGTGTTATCCACAAGAATTGTGAGTTTGGCGTTAACCGCCTCTAATTTCTCTCCCATTATTCATAACCTCCACCAAAATATTTAAACATTGATTGGGAACCTCGAAAAAGCGCTTTAGAGGCTCCCATTATCGAGTCGCGTATTTATCTTTCATTGCCTGACGCTCGAATAATCCTCCACTGTTTTTCTCATAAGCTCGGCTGAATCCACCAGCTTGAACGCTCCTCTTCCAAGAGACGCGATTTCCCGCGCCTGGGCCGAGTCGTTTTCCTCGAGTTCGTCCCGAATGCATATGACAGATATGGTTACGCCCATTTTTCTCATTTTACCTATTTCTCCCGCTATAGTCCGGGTAAGGCTTCCGGCGTTCTCAAACCCGGTTTGCGTGGTGGGGATCCCGTCGCTGATGATGACTAAATGTTTTATCCCACCAGACTTCGATCTGTTAAAAACAGCGGAGGCTTTCACCAGGGCGTCCGCTATGTTTGTCTCGTAATCGGGACGAAACCGGTTTATTTTATCTATCAGCGCGCTATATTTTTTTGAAAGCGGGGAGTGTATCGACGCCGTATCTGAAAACCCGATCAAGGCTATTTTATCACCGTTTTTCCTGGCGGCGAACACAAGTCCCGCCGCCGCGTCTTTCGCGCTCTGGAGTTTTCTACTCCTTCCCATAGACCACGAGTGGTCAACGGCGACAGCCAGCTGAAATTCCCTGTTCACCGAGCTGTTCTCAACCCGCAGGTCTGCGCTCGAAATATCTTGAAGGTTTATCTGTTTTTTAACGATATTTCTCAACGTTCTTCGTACATGCACGCTTTTATAGCTGTCGCTGTTTCGGTATTTCCTGCTATCGGACGACAAAGGATCGTCTCTTCGTTTTTTACGGATGGCATGGAGATGTTTTCGCTCGATTATATTAAACACATCCTTAAATCTTACAGCGGAGCCTTTTCTCGTCAGCTTAACCTCGCCGTTCTCCAGCCTTGTTAAGCCATGTTTTTCAAGGTTGCTCATGATATTTTTATACTTCGAAAAATCGGGATCGCCGCCGTCTTTGACGGTCAAGGCTAAAAGCGTGGGCGCTTCGGGCCTGAAAAGCGTGTCCCTGCTGATTTTAAACCATGTAGGATCGAGGATATCTATTTCATATGGCATGGCGTGAATCATGTCCTGGAGGTTATTTAGCTCTTTTAAAATCCGGGAGACTTTCGAAATTGGAAGGCCGTCGGTGTCATCGTCATACTGGTATTCCCCGGCGCCGGGATTCAGGTATTCTTCAACCGAGTCTCTCACTATTTTTTCATAATCGACAACCGAGTCGCAAGATATCCTGTGCGTAAGAGTAATCAGGGCGGAGCAAAGCGCTGGATTGTCCGCGCCCATTACAATTAGCGCGGCCATGGTCTCATACATCGCAAGCCCCGCCCTTGAGCCGATACGAATCGTGGCGCTCGGATAATTCCTCAACAGTTTTAAGACTCCCGCCGTGGTTTTTCTGCAATATTCGTCAATCATGGGCTATGGTTTGCTTTAACTTGTTTATGTACGAGCCGATGTCATCGAAATAATCGCTTCCGACGACCGGGCTTAACCGTCCTGAAAGCGCAAGTTGGATGGCCGATCCGACATCCTCCTCGCTCACTTCGTCCGAATTTCTGAGCTGGGCGAAACTCTGGGATAGCTCGTATACCGCCAGAGTGGAGCGCGCGCTTGCGGGAAACTCCAGCTCCCCATCGTCGCGGGTGCGCTGGCTTACGCTCACAATTTTCCTTTTTATCTCATCTGGAACCGCTGTCACGCTCTTGCCATATCGTTCGAGAATGGTAAGCTCGTCCTCCTCCGACGGATATGGTATGACGATCCGCTCTATCCTGTCTTTTAAAGCCTCGGATAAGGTCTCTATTCCCGCCACATCCGACTCGTTCATGGTGGAGATAAATATGGTGTCAATCATGAAATTCACATCGAAATTACCAATGGTCATCTCTCCTTCCTGTAAAACCTGGAGAAGCGTGTTCTGGATTTTTTCAGACATCCTGTTGACTTCATCCACGAAAAGAATCTGCCGGTTCGCCCTTACCAGACGGCCAGGTTTGTAGGCCCTTGCGTCGAACGCCCCGTATTTCATGGCCAGCACAGGATCGATGTCGCCGATAAGGTCTTCGGCGCCCAGCTCCGGGCTTCCCTGCACCCGCACAAACCTCTTCGGGCCGGGGATGGTGACAACGTTTTTGGCTCCGGCCCGGCACTGCGGGCAATCAGCGCCCACAGGATCGCAGTTAAAGCTACAGTCGCAGGCTTTAATATCAGGAAGCGACCCGGCGATAGATTTGGCCAGCAAGGTTTTTCCGACACCAGGAGGGCCTTCAAGCAGAAGGCTCCTTCCGGCCATCAGGACGGCCAGTATCTCCTTTTTCGTCTGTTCGCTTCCGATCCACGGGGCCAGCATCCCGGTTCCTTTTTCGGCGATAACCGCTCTGACCGTCTCCGTAAGATTCATAACCTGTTTCCGGCAAACTCAAAAAAAGCCGTCTGTGGCTGTGAGCCTTTGCGCCTGGTCATCAAAGCGAATGAACGCTAAACAGCAACTTTGGCTGTCGGCCCTACAACCCGGTAGATATGACCGTTATACTCGTCATACATAAGCCCGGTAATGGGAATGTCCTGCGGTATCAGTTTTGATTGCCGGATTATTTCAACCTGATCTTTTAAACTCGCCTCTGGATCATTCGTAAGCTCAAGCCATTTTTTAAAAGGTTTCCCTAACATGGCTTTTAGCTCTTCCTCGACCCTCGACTCCACCACTTTTTTCAGATCTTTGATGTTTATATGGCGCAGTTCGCACATCCTGTGGCCGATGATAATGATTTCCTTTGCGCCCAGAACATCGATTGAAAGAACCAGCGACCTGATGACGCAGTTGGTGATGGCGTGTCCTGCGTTGCGGAGAATATAGGCGTTATCCCTGTTTTCCTGCAGAACATCCTCGATATGGAGCTTGGAGTCGAGGCATGTGATTATGGCGATCTTTTTGCCCGCCGCCTCCCTGAGGTTAAATTTCTTTTTTTCAGACTGCTCCAAAAGCCCCGCCGGCCGCTTTTTAAAGAGCCGCTCCCTGGCGTCATCCACATACGCCGTCATGCTGATGGCCCCCCATGTGCACGACTCCTCGCATTTGCCGCACCCGATGCATGTGTCGGGGTTCGACAGCCAGGGAATGCTAAAATCCCGGTTTTCAGTCTCCCACATCTCAAGACCGAATACGGGACAGACGTTAACGCAGTCGGCGCACGCCTCACAATACTCCGGGATAACCCACGGAAGCATCTCACTCTTTTTTATGACTCCAGGCGACTCTCCCATAACTTTTTACTCCATTACTTCTCCAGACTTTCGCCAGGCTTTATCCCTTTTCGGCGAAGCGGCGACAAATTCTCCAGTTCGCCGATCAGACCCAGAACTGCTCATCGGGCGGCTTGGTAAAAAATACGCCTAACGAATTGTCGGTCTTGAAAAAATAGACCGCCGTCCTGCAGGCGATCCAGGCGACCGTGAACAAAATCACGCAAAGACGCAAAAGAACGATCCAGATGTCGGCTTGTAAATAGATGGCCACTACCGCTCCCGCGCCAGCTAGAATCGCGGCGTTATTGACAACCAGCACTACGTTCCGGTTCATTATCATGCGCGTCTCCATCCCAAGCTCGGCCGCCTTGGCGATGACTGCGTAAAACATCGTGGTCGCCGCATACGCGGCCAGTCCGATGCAAAGAATAGTAAGCGCCAGCATGATGTGGATATTCTCAGGCGTAATCATAAGATGAAATACAACGCTCAATCCGGCGAGAACGATCATGACCCAGCCGCATATTGTGGCGACTTTAAAGTGAATGCCCATATCTT
>DRJW01000309.1 GCA_011052055.1 Nitrospirota bacterium | reverse complement strand
TCTACTCCCGGTTCGAAAAACAGATGTTATCCGCCAAGCAGGCGGCTTAGAAGGATGGAGCCGAGGTTCGTTGTGTCACCGGAGAGTTATCCGCCACGCAGGCGGCTTAGAAGCTTGCCCATCGTGCCGCTGACACGCTTATCCGGTTATCCGCCACGCAGGCGGCTTAGAAGTATCGACGCGAAAGAAAGAGCCACGCGGGAGGGTTATCCGCCACGCAGGCGGCTTAGAAGAGAATCAAAAACGTTGACTCGAACGATAAAAGGTTATCCGCCACGCAGGCGGCTTAGAAGGCGCGGTGTCGCCAGCGACGGCGGCGGCGGCCGTTATCCGCCACGCAGGCGGCTTAGAAGTGTAGCCAGCCCCAGTCCTGTCTCCATTTTCCGTTATCCGCCACGCAGGCGGCTTAGAAGTCTTCTAAAGTCATTTCGTTATCGTCTCTGTAGTTATCCGCCACGCAGGCGGCTTAGAAGCGGGGGGGCATATTGTCTGCGGCAAGAAAATAACCAATTGAAAATTTGGTGGAGCTGAGGGGGATCGAACCCCTGACCTCTTGAATGCCATTCAAGCGCGCTCCCAGCTGCGCCACAGCCCCACAATCGCTTAGAATATCCAAAACATATCAGCCGGTCAAGGGAGGATATGCCCGCTTTACCCGGCAATCGTATGTTGACTTTCTTAAACTTCACGAATAACCTTGCGTCTAATAGTTTCTAACAGTCTTTAGCAGGTGAAATGAGCGTTTCCACTTCTTTTAGCGACACAACGTCCGCCCTGGAATTAATCCGTGTTTGTGAGGCCAAAGCGCTCGTTAACGATCCGTTGACCTTCGACGAGGCTCTGGATCTTATGAGGCTCGATACTGAGTATATTTTTGATCTGATCGCTGTGGCCAACAGGGTGCGCCGCCATTACAAAGGCGACGAGGTGTCGCTTTGCTCGATAATAAACGCAAGATCGGGCAAATGCCCGGAAGACTGCGCCTTTTGCTCTCAATCAGCCCATGCCGAGACCGGAGCGCCAGAGTTCGATCTCGTCGCTTCTGATCTCATTATCGAGGGCGCGAAGGCGGCGGGGGAGGGGGGCGCCTCCAAGTTCGGCATTGTGACATCCGGTCACGGGTTTTCCGGCAAGGGCCCCAAACAGATCGAGGCGGTTATCGAAGCTATCGAAAGAATGAAAAATGAAGCGGGAGCCCACCGTTGCGCGAGCCTGGGGATTATAGACAGGCAGACAGCTTTAAAGCTCAAGGCCGCAGGATTAGAGGAGTTTCACCATAACCTTGAGACGGCAAGGTCGTTTTTCCCGAACATATGCACGACCCACAGTTATGAGGAAGATGTGGAGACCGTCCGCGCCGTTAAAGAGGCTGGTCTGCGGGCCTGTTGCGGGGGAATTTTCGGCATGGGTGAAAACGAAGAGCAAAGGGTTGAGCTTGCGTTTACGCTAAAAGAGCTGGATGTCGACTCTATACCGATAAATTTTCTGAACCCTATAAAGGGAACCCGCCTCGAAAACGCCGAGCCTCTGGCGCCTTTTGAATGTTTAAAAATAATAGCGGTTTACCGGATGATTTTTCCCGACAAGGATATCAAGGCCGCCGGAGGAAGAGAGAAAAACCTTCGTGACCTGCAATGCCTCATGTTTCCGGCAGGCGCCAATTCAACGATGATCGGAAATTATCTCACCACCTATGGCCGGCCAGCCGGTGAGGATTTGAGGATGATTAAAGATCTGGGGCTTACCGTCAAGGATACGTGATAGAGCCGTTTATAAAAGAGCTTGCCAACACTTCCGCTGAAGGTACTTTGAGGAATCTTCGCCTTGTAAGCGGTACCACTGGCCGAACCGCCACAGTCGACGGTAAGCAAATCGTCCTTTTTGCGTCCAACAACTACCTCGGCCTGGCAAACCATCCACGTATCATTGAAGCCGTAATAAAAAGCGTGGAAAAGTATGGATGGGGAAGCGGGGCGTCCCGGCTGGTGTCTGGAACTATGCCTCCCCATATGGAGTTCGAGGAGAGAGTCGCTGATTTTTTAAACAAGCCGCAAGCTCTGATGTTCAGCTCCGGGTACACAGCCAACGTGGGCGTGATTACATCCCTTATGGGGCGCAAAGATAATATTTTCGCCGATCGCCTTTGCCACGCAAGCATCATAGACGGCGCCAGGTTTAGCGGCTCTCGCCTTAAACGGTTCAGGCACAACGACCCTGATGATCTCCTCCGGCTGATAAAAAAAACCGGGGGCAAAACAAAGCTTCTGATCGTCACCGACGGTGTTTTCTCGATGGATGGCGATATGGCGCCGTTAAAAGAGCTTGCGGAGATTGCAGAGAGGTTCGGCGCCATATTTATGGTGGACGACGCCCACGGGTTCGGTCTTTTCGGGCCGGAGGGGAGGGGGACGCCTTCTTTAGCCGGGGTGTCTGATCGGGTCGATATACATGTCGCGACATTGGGCAAGGCTCTTGGCGGGTCTGGTGGTTTTGTGGCCGGCTCAAAATCGCTCATAGACGGGCTTATAAATTTTTCAAGACCTTTTATTTATTCCACGGCGCCCCCTCCATCGACAGCTTCCGCAGGCGTGGCCGCGCTGGATATAGTTTCAGGCGAGCAGGGGGCGCGAAGACGTAAAGCTTTGCATACCAACGTTGGAAAGATTATGGCCTATCTCAATAATTTGGGCTATGATACCGGCAAAAGCCGGTCGCAGATCATTCCGGTTTATATAGACGGCGCCAAGAGTTTGGACAATGGGGCGGGGGTTTTGCTTGAAATGGGTGTTTTTGCGCCTTTCATAAAGCCGCCCACAGTTCCCAGGGGAACCGAGCGTTTCAGAATTTGCGTGATGGCCGATCATAACGAATCGGATTTAGCAAAACTGGAGAGCGCCTATAGGCGATTAAAAGAGATATAATTACTCCTGTTTTTATAGCCATTAAAAAATAGATAAAATATGGCAGTAGATAAAAGCCACGCGCAGATGAAAGTTCTTATCATCGACGGGCATGAGACAAGCAGGCATGTTATCGCCATTTTACTGCATAAACTTGGGTTCAAAAATATCCTTGAAGCCAAAACTAAAGCCGAGGCGGAGAAGATCGTTGAAGAGCGCACACGTAAAAGCGAAGGAATGAACGTTCTTATGGGAGGGAGCGGAGGGGCAACGACCGTGTGCGATCTCGACCTGATAATTCTGGATAAAGATGTACCGCCTGACGGTGGAATAATTTATCTTGGCCAGCTACGGTATCAGTTCGACGCCGGGTCGCTCCCGGTTTTGTTCACCGCCATGAAAGACGGCGCGGACCAGTTCAGCCTGGCTGGCTCCGCCGGAGCGAACGACACGCTGGTCAAGCCGTTCACGCACGAGAAACTTTCAGCCAAAATAGAGCCGTTGCTTGGCGGCGGCAAAGCGCCTGTTGTCCAATCGTTCAGTTTTGGCGGAGGGGGCGGGGCAGGAGCCAAAAAGGAGCGACCAAAACCAGAACAAGCGAAATCCGGCGCTCCGCCATCAATGTCCCCCAAAAAACCTGCGCCGCCATCTGATGAGAAACCGCCCGTGTCGGCGCCCAAAAAAAGAAAAGAAAAACAAAAATTAAAAACAAAAGCTGGGGGCGCCTCTTTTCAAAGGCGTGACGCCAAGAAAGTTTTCACCGAAGACGATCCTGTCACCGCCACGCTCAAAGACGGAAAGATAGACGGCCTTTATCATGTGGATGTGGATGTTGCAGGCGGCGGGGAGAACTGCTTTTGGGCGACGCAGGAGGAGGGGGCGGATATGGTTAAGCTTTACTACCTTACCGCCAAAGGCAAATCGACCGGTATGCTGGCCAAAGAAATAAGCCTGGATGAGTTCATGCACACTTTTTATCTTTGCGAAGAGTACGGTTGCGGCATTCTCGACAGGCTTTAGGAGAGTTGACGTTGGTAGCGGAAGATGGAGCCCCACTGTCATTCCGGCCTTGAGCCAGAATCTTAAAAGACCCCGGATCAAAGTCCGGGCGCCACTTTTTTGTCGGGAGGGATTACTCGGCGCTATACGCCGGGCAATGGCAGAGGGGGACGACCCGGCTGGCGAAACGCCAAGCACGCCCAACAGTGGCGCAATACTCTGCGTGACTACGCCTTTCCGGTGATTGGCAATAAATCCCCGGCAGATGTGACCCTGGCCGATGTCAAAGCTATCCTTCTTCCCCTATGGGCGACCAAGACCGAGATCGCATCACGAGTACGGCAACGAATCGAAGCGGTCCTCGACTGGGCCTACGCGCATGGCTATCGGACGGGTGAGAATCCAACAAAACTAACCATTCGGATGATATTCTTACAAAATCCTTGGTTGAAATTACAGTAGAGAGCTGGCGTTTCGCTTCTTTATCTACTATCTACGCGATTTTGCGTAAATCCGGCTTCATTCCTGGGGATACTAACACGCACCTTGTCTGTGATAAGACCGTTCCGCAAATAATTTTTTAAAAGTTTTAGCATGGGGAAGCTGATCTCCTGTCCCTTTTGAATCAGCAACGTTCCGGTTTTTGTCGAGACGCTCTCATCGAGCGTTATTCCTATTTCCAAATCCTGTATCCTGCGAATCTGCAACACGAACTCTGATTTTTCGATATCCACACCGCGAAGAGCCTTTACAATAAGCGGGTCGAATTCGTCACGTTGCTCCAACATCTTGTCTATCGCCTTATGAACAGGAGTTCCCCGGCTCACTTTCTCATCGAATTCATAGGCCACTTTCAGTATTTGGGCTCCAAAGTTTGTTATATCCTGATCCTTCGGAGCTTTTGAGGATTCATACTTTTCAAATGAATTATGCTGTTTTTCTATCATGAGGGCTACCGGCTGTAGCCGGGGAATTTTTATAAGTAAATCAGATCCTGTTTTTGGGTATGATTTAAAAATCTCCTGTTCGCCGTCCGTCAATTCCTGCCCGGCATAAATTTTTTCAATAGTTTCAGGGGGAAAGGTGACACATCCTATTTGAGACAGTAACGCCGCAAGCTCATACCGCCAGGCGTCGGGTAGCTCCAGTTGTCTGGCTACATGCCGTGAATAGCTCCTCAAACGAACAGAGCGGCTGAAAGCCATCGGGCTTACTATTGAAAGAATGTCGACCAGAACCTTCACGCTTCCACTAAGTGTCTTCTCCAAAAGCTCACGCTCGGCTGTTATTAACTGAAATTGCTTGATTCCGGCTTTCAGCGTGTCTGCGAATATCTCCTGCGGGCATGGTTTTATGAGAAAACGGAATATGTTTCCCTTGTTTACCGCCTGGATTGCGGTTTCCATGTCGGCGTTTCCCGTCAGCATGATGCGCGCGCTGTCAGGTGACAGCTCTTTCGCTTTTGAGAGAAACAGGATACCGTTCATCTCCGGCATTTGCATGTCGGATACTATTACAGAATATGGATCATTTGCGGATATGGCGTCCAGCCCTTCTTTGCCGCCGGACGCCGTGTCTATCTTGAACTGTTTTCTCAGATTCCGTTTGAAAGCCTGCAGGATATGCGTGTCGTCATCAACTAAAAGAACTTTATCGGTCATTAGTTTTCCGCCTTCCTGGCCATTTTAAGGCATGCCTTTTCCCATTCGGCGAAGCGGGCGCCCATGCCTATCGAGGAAAGATAATCAGTATCTATGACGAGAGGAGAGCCATGCCAGTCGTCCTGGTGTATGCTCGCCTCTATCACGTTGGCGGCGTACACGGCTGTTAACGCGTTGAATTGCTGAACCAGATGTTGTTTGGGAGTATGATGAAAGAACACCGGTTCGACAACAGGATTCGGTAGCCCCCAAAGACCCAGCAGATACGCGCCCAATTCGGCGTGACTCGGGGAGAAAACGCTGTATTCAGCGTCATACGCGCATAACTTTTCCCGCCTGGCCAGCTCCAGCGCCTCTTCATATTTTTCTGGCAGGTTGGCGGCCAGCACAACACTTCCCACATCGTGTAGCAGTCCGCTGATAAACGCCTCATCCACTATATTCTGCGGTTGACTCTCCAGTTTGCATATCTCCTTGGCGAACGCCCCTGTGGCGACGCTATGGCTCCACAGCTTATCAATGGAAAATATTCTGAGTTTTAAATGGTTAAACCTTGAAAAAACATGAGTCGACAAAACAAGTCCTCTGATAGCGTCCAGCCCTATAAGTTTGGCCGCCTGGGCCGGGCTTGCGACTTTCTGGGGCAACCCGAAATATGCGGAGTTTACCAGTTGCAGGATCTTCGCCGACATACTAATATCCTTGTTTATTATTTTTCCCACCTTATCCATCGAGCAGTTCGGCTTTTTCATCTCTTCTATAAGCTCGAAATACAGAGCGGGAAAACTTGGTAGCGACTTTATTTGTGACACCAGAAGCTTGAGCGTCTCGTTCGCCAACATGTTCTGCAGGGCGCAGGCTCTCTCTATCGCGCTTTTAAGTATTTTCACGTCACACGGCTTGGCCAGATACTGGTGTGAAGGGCCCACAGATTTGAGAATCATATCTTGATCGGAGTGGCCCGACAGGACAATTCGCACAGTTTTGGGATACCGCTCCATAACCTTCTCCAGCAACTGCGCTCCGTCCATGCCCGGCATTCGCATATCGGACACAATGACGTCATAGGGTGATTCGGCGAGGATTTTTAGCGCTTCCTCGCCGCTTTGCGCAAACTTCATATGCCATTGGCGGCGCATGTCATGGAGAGATCGCCTCAGACCTTGCAATACGTTCGGCTCATCATCCACAAACAGTATTCGCATATCCATAACGCCTCGTTTAAACTTAAGTCCCTAGAGGGGCAGTCGAACAATAAAAGTAGTTCCCTTTCCATCTTCCGTTTCAAATGTAATTGATCCACCATGTTTGTCCGCAATCACCGAACGGGAGATAGCCAGGCCCTGGCCGGTGCCTTTTCCAACATCCTTGGTTGTGAAAAACGGGTCGAATATTTTATGCCGCACATTTTCCGGCACGCCTGTTCCGGTATCGGAGACGCGGATCTCCACGTTGTTTCCATTCCTGCGGGTCTTGATCTCGATGACTCCCTTAGCGCCGTCTCTATCCACCACTTCAGAGATCGCGTAGGCGGCGTTTGTTATCAGGTTCAGTATCACCTGGTTGAAGTCGCCGGGAAGACATGGCGTCAGCGGCAATGTGTTATCAAAATCCGTTTTCATTTCTGCGACATACTTCCATTCGTTCTTGGTCACTGTTATAGTGTTTTCAATCGCTTTATTGATGTCGGTAGGTGTTTTCTCCTTGGCGCCAGGATGTGAAAATTCTTTCATGGCGCGTACAATGTCCGCTACCCTGTCCACTCCTGTCAGCGACTGCTTGATCGCTTTTGGCGCCTCTTCAAGCAGATATTCCATATCCCGCTCTTTCGCGGCTATTTCCACATCTTTAATGATCTCATCCGTCGCTACGCCGGACTTGAGCGCCGCCATAAGCTGTCCATGTTTTTCCAGAAGAACAACGATATCCTCAAAAGCTGTCTGGAGAAATTTCGTGTTGTCGCCCACGTATTGTATCGGGGTGTTAATTTCATGGGCCACACCTGCGGCCAACTGACCTATCGATTCGAGTTTCTGGGCTTGATAGAGCTGGTTCTCCAAAGCCTTTTTCTCGGTGATATCGCTTTGGACGGCCACCATTCCCAGAAAAGCTCCTGAGGAGTCCCGAAGCGGAGCCGCGTTAATTGAGACTATGACACGGTTACCGTCAAGGCGTTCATAGGTAAACTCCAATCCGTGAACAGGCTTGCCACTCTTTTTTATTATCGCAAAAGGAAGATCATTCTCTCCTAATGGCTTGCCGTTGGGTTTTGTCACTTTCCATTTGAAATCGCTATATGTCATTTTGAAAAGCTCTTTGCGCGATATCCCGAAAATCTTCTCCGCCGCCGCGTTCACGAACGTGATCCGGCCTTCCTGGTTCACGAAATAGATTCCCTCCGTTATGGTCTCTAATATTCTTGTAAGCCTCTCTTCGCTTTCACGCAGGAACTCATCAGACCGCTTGCGTTCGGCTATTTCAATCCTGAGATGTTCGTTAGCCGCCATAAGCTCACCAGTGGCCTCTTTTACCCGCTCTTCCAGAGCCTCCTTGCTTTTGCTCAGCGCCTCTGCGGCGTGTTTGCGCTCTATTATCCTGCCAATCTGAATTCCAACCTGTTGCAAGACTCCAAGCATATCCTCATCCGGCTCAAAGCTTTCCGGCGAGAAAAACTCCAGCACCGCCTCCACGCTCTCCCCCGCCAATACCGGAAAAGCGACACCGGCCTTCACGCCGATATTTTTAGCCAGTTTCGCTCTTGGGAAATTTGGATCTTTCGTCACGTCAACGATCCACGCCGGTTTTCCAGACAAGAGAACACGTCCGGGAAGCCCGGCGCCTCTGTTAAAACTGGTTTTCATCGTAATTGCGTGAAAAATATTGAATTGTTTTTCATCTTTTGTATGCCAGATATTCATGGGGATAAGCTCGTCGCGGGAATCCCCGGAGAAAGCGTAAACATGCCCGATAGGCCACTCGGTTAAATCGCATATTTTTTTGACGCAAAACCGCAAAACCTCTTCTGTGTCTTGAGCTTCGTTGGCTTTTACGGCGATTTCCTGTAGCAGTTTTATATACTTGTTCCTTTCTTGCAAAGCCTTTTCAGCACGCGCCCGCTCCGTGATGTCATGCACCGAGCCGACCATGCGAACCGGCTTTCCGGTTTCGTCGCGCAACGTTACTTCTCCTTGAGCGCGCACAATACGGTTAACGCTGTCCGGGCCATAAACGCGGTGCTCGATGTCGAAAGGTTCATTTCTCGCTAACGCTTCGCGCATGGCTTTTAAAACCATGTCTCTGTCATCTGCGTGAATGCTTTCAAGAAAAATATCCAACGTGGGCTCAATTTCTCCCGGCTTGCGCCCATAGAGCAAAAACGCCTCATCGGACCAGTAAAAATCATTATTGGCTATATTCCAGCCCCAGCTCCCGGCGCGGGAGATCCGTTGCGCCTCGGAAAGCGCTTTTTTACTCTCCAGCAATTGCAGGGCTTCTGTTTGCAGGCGGTTAATCGTGGGCCGAAAGATGAACAACCCCTCCACCAAAAGGACGAGCATGATGATGACAAGTGTAAAGCCGGCCAGGGGCAAAGTATACTGGACGCTTTCCTCGCTTTCTTTTTGATATATGTCCACCAGATTATCTAATAGTTGGAGAAGCTTGTAGCTCTCGGTTTCTATCATATCCTTATGCGGGTTTCCGGAAACGAGCTTGTTTGCCGGCTCGTCAGCCAGCGCCTTCGCCGCTTCCACATATCTGCGAACATGTGAGTCTAGAAATGCGGGCGCAGAGAAATAAATGGCGCGCGCGGCTTGTGAAACGACGTTTCTGGTCAGCTGGCTCTGGATCTTCTCCATATGGGTCGCCGCCTCCAGCAACTGCTGGCGCATCTTTTTTTGCCCACCGGCCCCTTTTTCGTGGATGATGTGGCGGCTTAACAAAGCTATTCGCTGAGACAGCATACGTTGCCGGCCGCTATCGTTAATAACTGCGTAATATGTTTTTGTTATTTTGATAAAATGATAAAGACCCAGGAAGCCTGCAAAAGAAAGCGCGGCTATCAAGCCCAACGCCACTAGATATTTAATAGTAATATTGAAGCTGAAACTACTGCTGGAATAGGCGTCCAGCCTGTTTTTCATTTTTTTCCTGCGCACCCTTACTCAAGCCAGGTTT
>DRJW01000308.1 GCA_011052055.1 Nitrospirota bacterium | reverse complement strand
CGTCATAAAAAGCTCTAAACTTACGAAAAGATCCAGCTTTTTGATCCCCTCTATCATTTTTTTCACGTCCGGTTGCTGGCTTAACAACCCGCCCCGCCACGATATGACCGCTTTTATCGGCGGCTCTTTGGCCTCTCTCAAAGCTTTGCCGAAGGCGCTTATATTTATCAGGCGCCGTCTTAAATATTTTGACGGAGACCCTTTCGGATAATTAACATTATCTATCTCTAAAAATCCCATCGATTCGCGCACGCCCCTGTCCCACTTGTCGCGAACGCTGGGGGTTTTATACGCGCTGATATCCAGGTAGTTACAGGTTGCGCCCTCTTTTCCGATATGGCCGCAAATGGCCGCAAGGCACGAATAGGCCCGCTGGGTCTGGTGACCGTTGGTGTAGCGCTGATGCCCCCACCCACATTCCATATGCGAATGATTCGTGGCGTATATCTCCGCCGCTTTGGCGATAAGATGAGGCTCGACTCCTGTCACTTCGGAAGCTTTTTCCAGGGTCCATTCAGACACGGCTTTTTCAAGCTCGTCCACACCGTATGTATGCTCTGAAATAAACTCCCTGTCCTCAAGACCGTTATCGAAAATGTACTTCATCATCGCAAGAACCATGGCGGTGTCTGTGCCGGGCCGGGGCTGAAGAAAAAGATCGGCCTTTGTGGCGATTGGAGTCACATACGGGTCGATAACAATTAAAAAAGCGCCCCTGTCCATCGCTTCCCAAATGAAGGGAAGCGAATGCACATTAGTAAAAGAGGAATTGTGCCCCACGATCATTATCACTTCCGCTTTTTTCGACCATATCTCTATTCCCTGTGTGTACTGGGAGCCGTTTGTGTATGTGGCCCCTGAAAGCCCGCTTAAAAGACAGAAGCTTCCCACAAGCTTCGAGGCGCCGATAAGGTTAAGACAGCGATCCGCCACCGTCTTCGCCAAAAACTCCCGGTTGCCGCTGTAAATGTATTCGACAATCGATTCTCCGCCATATTTTTTCTTGCAGAATTTGAGCTTGTCGACAATGTAATCGAAAGCCTCATCCCAGGTTATCCGCTTAAAATCGCCTTCGCCGCGTTTGCCGACGCGCATGAGCGGATATTTGATTCTATCTTTATGGTTGGTTCGGCGCGCGTATAGCGTGCCTTTGGCGCAAAGATGGCCCTTTGTAATCGGATGGTCGGGATCGCCTTCTATCTTTAAAAGCTTGCCATCTTTTACATATGCCAGAAGGCCGCACGTATCGAAACAGTTTCTTGGACAGACTGTTTTCCTGACCTCATCAACTTTGATAAGACCGCTACCTATAACATCAGAAGGTGATAGATAGATATTTTTCACCAACAGCCCTCCTTAAAAGCTTTAAACTTCATCACTAAAAGAATGACCCATTAATAAAATAACCGCTATTACCACACCCCGCTTTTCACTGAAAAGCTTACTGGCTTATTCCCCAACCTTAACGCGCCGCCTCAGGAGCGGCCTGAACCGAACAAGGGTCGCGCGGATTATATGTAGTGGACGCGCGCGGGTTCGCTTTCATAATCTTGTCGAGTCTCTCAAAATAGCCTTTGGGCACGGTACATCCGGCCCCGGTGGGAAACCCGTCCTTGTCCTGATAGGCATGCGGATCCTTTATCGGATCCGCCGCCTTGAACTCCTGCTTCTGGCCTTTATCTTGTTGCTTGGCCCATGTATACAATGGAGAAAAAACAACCAAAGAACCGATTAACAAAATAGTAAAATATCTCATAAGGCCCCTATATTACTCCTACCTAGAGTTAGCAATCTACATACCAATTTAGATAAAAACCGGCCAGTCGCCGCTAAAAGAAATAACTAGCGCGGCCAATCCACCGGATATTTTTTGCGCCGATTTTTTTATTCACTGCCTGAATTCTGGTACGGTCAAAAATTCCAAAGTAGTATCGATATCTGAAAATGTTGTTTTTGAAAATACACCCCCTTGAATATCTCCCCGCAGAGCCTATTTTTATAAGTGATATCCATTCCTTTGTAGCCGTTTATATCGCAATTTTAATCAACAGAGAGAAAAGATCAAGGCAATTTGCATACTTTACTCAATTGATCCTTGCAAATTGCAGTGGCGCTAGCCTGACACTACCTCTCTTGCAGTTCCTTACCAAGAGTACGATATAAGCCGCTTTTTATTATGTGGGGGAGGTTTCGCTGTATTTTTTCAGTTTCCTCCAAAGCGTCGTAACATCCAGCCCCAGAAGTTTCGAGGCTCTGGTTTTGTTGTCTTCGGCAAAGCTCAACACTTTTAGTATATGCTGTTTCTCCATAGACGCCAGGGTAAGGTCATTGCGTAAATTGTTGGGATTAGCGGTAAAGTCTGGATTAAAATCCTCTTCCCTGAGTAGCGCGGTGTCAGCGATGGCCACCGCTCTTTCGATGCAGTTTTCAAGCTCTCTTACATTACCGGGCCATGTATGGCTCATTAACGCCGCCAGAAACGAATCGGACGCTTTCGTTATGTTTCTACCCATTTTTTTATTGAACTTGCCGACAAAGTATCTGACAAGAAGCGGAATATCCTCCATTCTTTCCCTGAGCGGGGGAATGCTCACTTTGATAACATTCAAACGATAATACAAGTCTTCTCTGAACTGTTTTGCGTCAACCGATTCCTTGAGATCCTGATTTGTGGCGGCCAGCACCCGGACATCCACAGTGACCGGAGTTGACGATCCCACTTTAAAGAAGGTCATATCCTGGAGGACCCTCAGGAGCTTTACCTGAAGGCTCTGGCTCATGGTCTCCACCTCGTCGAGGAAGATTGTCCCGCCATTGGCCATTTCAAAAAGCCCTTTCTTGTTCGCGCTGGCGCCCGTAAAAGCCCCTTTGACATAGCCGAACAGCTCAGACTCCAGCAGGCTTTCCGGAATGGCCGCGCAGTTTACAGCGACAAAAGGCTTGTTCTTTTTGGCGCCGCTGTAATGAATCCCTTTGGCGATAAGCTCTTTTCCCGTGCCGCTCTCCCCGTATATGAGTATGCTCGATGTGATATTCGCCAATTTTTGCGCCAGTTTTATCACCTCTTTCATACCGGGGCTGTTGCCGATAATAGTAGAGAAGTTTTCATACTTTAACTGCGGTTCGGCGTCTTTTTTCAGGTCTTCAAACAGTCTGGCGTTTTCGATGGCAAGCCCGATGGGGACGGTGGCGGCCCTTAGCGTGTCGATGAGGTCGTCATCCGGCTCGAAATGTGTAAAATTGAAAACGCACAGCACGCCTGTGATTTTCCCTTTAGCTTTGAGCGGCAGTCCGGCGTAAAACTCCACGCCTTTTTGCTTTAGAACTCCCTCTACAAACCTCGGATCATGCGAAGCCCCCTCACGGATAATGATCTCCTTTTCGAATTGCGCTATGGTTCCGCAAAGGCACTCCCCCACTTTTACCAGGTTTTCGGAAACCTCTTTAACGATATCGTCAGACAAGTTCGAGAACGAGACCGGTATCATCTCCAGGGTCTCTTCATTGATAATGTAGATAATGCCCGCGTCGACTTCCATAAAGCCGACTACTTTTTCGAGAACATTGTCGAGGATCGATTTTAGATTTAAAGACTTCCCTACGGTAAGAGCGACCTCATAGAGGATAGACAGTTTTTTGGTCTGCTTCTCTGTTACTTCGGCCAGATCAAGATAAGTGTCAACCATAGATACCTTCCAGAGAGTATTTTAATCTTTTTAGCTTAAACAAGACAAGACAAATGGCCTGAAGGAGACCTGAATTGACTCTGCGAGATAACGTGTTTACTATACTACTCGTTTTAGACCTTGCAATATCAGGAGTTCGCGAAGTGATATCGGGACGCTATGTCAATTTCGCCGCGACTGCTGTATTCTTATGCACGTTACTCCATCCTACAGACGCCCTGGCCCATTTTGTAGCTGGCGGCTCTGGATTTTCAACAGGATTTTTCCATCCCGTTCTTGGGCCCGACCATTTGCTGGCTATGATAAGCGTTGGAATTATAAGCGCCCAGATGGGAGGCAGGGCCGTCTGGGCGGTTCCCGCCACTTTCGTATCGGTGATGGCTGTGGGCGGATCTTTGGGAGCCGTCGGCGCTCCGTTGCCGCTCATTGAATATGGAATCGTTATTTCCGTAATAGCTCTCGGCGCGGCGATAGCCAGCGGAAAAAAAATGCCGCCGAAAATAGCCTACGGTTTTGTCGGGCTGTTCGCGATTTTCCACGGCTACGCTCACGGCATGGAAATGCCCATAATAGCCGAACCTCTTTTTTACGCCGCTGGATTTATGTTATCGACCGCCTGCCTGCATTTAATCGGTGTAGCGATAGGTTTTGCGGCTGTGTACACCAGGGCGGGCGCTTTTGCGCTCCGCAACTGCGGGGCGGCGATATGCGCTTTCGGGTTTTACCTGATACTCGCCAACTGATCCCGAAGAATCTATCGACTTTCCTGGCCGTAAGGCCCTTCGAGCCGTAAGGCTCTTCGAGTCGTAAGGCTCTTCGAGTCGTAAGG
>DRJW01000307.1 GCA_011052055.1 Nitrospirota bacterium | reverse complement strand
CTCGCCTGACGGCTTTTCGCTCGATTTCGCTACGAAAGCGCTTTTTAGAGGTTCCCATAATGCCAAATTCAGTAGATTAGCCGGAATAAAAGTGGACGAAAAAAACCAGACAGAGCCGAGGCCGGTCGCAGGCTCAAAAGAAAGCCTCTATGATCGCGGCAAAGTGATGCGTAAGGTCGGCGAAGACGACAAACTGCCATTCACGGTGCACCTTGAGGAGCTTAGATGGCGCCTTATCTATTGCGCTGTCACAATCGGCGTGACGTTCATCGCGCTATACGCGATGTCTGACGGTTTGTTCGACATAATACGAAAACCGCTCAACACAGAGCTGGTTTTTCTGGCCCCGGCGGAAGCTTTCTTCGTCTACCTGAAAATTTCGATCTATTTCGCCCTGATTGTCTCCATGCCGATGATTCTATATCAAATGTGGATGTTCACCGCGCCGGGCCTGCTGGGCGCAGAGCGGACGTACACGGGGCCCTTTGTGGTTTTCGGGACGATCTTTTTCGCCATTGGCGCGTCTTTCTGTTATTTCGTGGTGCTACCCCTGGGGCTCAAGTTTCTCATCGGCTACGGCGGCGAGGGCCTTACGCCGATGATATCTGTAGGCAATTATATCTCGTTCATCTTTAAGCTGATGATCGCCTTCGGGCTGGTGTTCGAGATGCCCATAGTGATTATCTTTCTTACAAAACTTGGTTTTGTAGACCCGTCGGCGCTGGCGGCAAAGCGCTCCTATTTCATCGTCGGCAGTTTCGTTGTCGCCGCGATCCTCACTCCCCCGGACGTTTTTACGCAGACAGTCATGGCCCTGCCCATTATCATTCTGTTCGAGATAAGCCTGATAGTCTCGAAATATTTTGTTAAGCCAAGAAAGCGTGAGAGTGATGACTGACATAGAAGAAAAGCTGATCGTCGCCCTGGACGCTCCAACCATCGATCAAGCGAAACGGATGATCGACAAAATAGGGGGGCGCGTAAAATGGCTCAAGATAGGGAGCCAGCTTTTCACCGGCGCGGGGCCTGAGGCTGTAGAAATGGTGAAAAAGGCCGGATGCAAAGTTTTTCTCGATCTGAAATATCACGACATCCCGGCCACCGTTTCCGGCGCCGTAAAGACAGCCGTCGAAATGGGAGTGGATATGATGAATATACACGCCCTTGCTGGCAGGAAAACCCTTGAAACGGCCATACGCAGTGTAAATGAGCTTTGCGCTGGCTCTGATGTCGCCAAACCTCTTATGATCGCCGTCACGATCCTTACAAGCATGGACGCCGAAGATCTTGCGGAGATAGGAATCGAGCGTGAGCCTGGGGAAATGGTTACGCGGCTTGCGGCGATGGCCAAAAAGGCGGGAATGGACGGGGTTGTGGCTTCTCCCGAAGAGACAGGGTTGATAAAAAATACGCTGGGAGAGCGCTTCGTGGTCGTAACGCCGGGAATAAGGCCTGAATGGGCGGGAAAAGACGATCAGAAACGGACAAAAACTCCTGCCGAAGCGATCCGCTCCGGCTCTGACTACATAGTTATAGGCCGCCCCATTTTAAAATCTGACGACCCGGCGGACGCTGTGAGACGGACGTTTGAAGAAATGAGCTCTGCAGTCTGACCCGGTTTTGACCGGAGCCGTCACGCAAACGATTTGACCGAATATCCGGCTTTTTCTATGGCGGCTGTCATCGCCCCTTCGGTCACCTTCGACTCGTCATAATCGACCACCGCGTTTTGCGCCTCAAGGCTTACTTTCGCGTCGCTCACACCGTCGACGCCGGTCAACGCTTTATTTAGCCACTGGATGCAATGACCGCAACTCATGCCGTCGATGTTGATGGTTTTTACAGCCATATATAAATCCTTCCTTAACCGTTTTTCGCCGCCAGTGATTTTACCAGGTCAGTCAGTGAGACAATTCCCTTGAGCGTCGAGCCGTCGATTACGATCATCCTGGAGACGTTGATGTTTGTCATCATTGCGGCCGCGTATTTTATATCCAGCTCTTCGCCGACGCTGTAACATGGCTTGCTCATAATATCGTAAACATTTAGCATCTCGACCTGCTGATCGTCTTTTGCGATAATTTGTTTAGCGATATCGGAAAACGTAAGTATGCCAAAAGCGTCACTCTCGTTTTTAGGTGGTACGACAAGAGACTTTACGTTCTTGTCCATCATCAGATCAAGGGCTTTTGTCATCGTCGCCATCGCGTCGATTGTGACCACGTTTTCTATCATCACATCTTTTACTTTTACAACCAAACCAACCTCCCCGGGCGCGTTTAAAATAAGCCCGCTTTGAGCAATAAAATTGTTTCTTCAAGGGCGCCAGCTATAAATATTCTTCGGCTTCCTTCTCTAACGTATTCATCTGGCTCTCCAGCCCCAATACCGATTCTATAGGCAAAGAAAAGCAGATGCCGTTGCCAGGCTCTTTCATGTCGCCGGCGTCGTAAATCACTTTCATTATTTTTGGGCAATAATGCCTTTCAACCAGCAGAACCAGGGCCTCCTGGGGCCTGTCAAGCGTCAGGCCGAAAAAGGTTTTCGCTTCCTTATGCCCGGTGCCCCTGACCGACAAAATTGTGGCTCCGGTGGCTCCGGCGGCCTTTGCGGAATCTACTATTTTCTCAAGATTGTCGCTGGGGCAGATTGTAAAGATCATGTTGAGCTTCATTTGATCACCTCCTTACCTTTTTTTGGCTCTTTTATATATTTAGATATTACCGCGTAACCTAAGACAGATATCATCGGGGAGCCGGCCGCAAACGCGATAAGGCCGAACCCGTCTATAAGCGGATCGCGCCCCGGTATATTGGACGCAAGCCCGATGCCAAGCGCGGCGACAAGAGGGACGGTTATTGTGGATGTGGTGACTCCGCCCAAATCGTACGCCAACGGCACGATCTCTTTCGGGGCCATGAAAGTAAGGGCCACCGTCACTACATAACCGCAGAGAATATAGACCCACAATTGACCGCCTGCGAAAATGCGATGCACCCCCAGCGCCAGTCCCACAGCCACGCCGATAGCCACAGCGTTTCGCAAATAAAAGCTGGGCAGGGCGCCCGCCGATATTTCTTCGGCTTTTTGAGCCACAGCAAGGAGCGCAGGCTCTGCCATTGCTGTGGAGTAGCCGATACAAAAAGCAAATAGCATGGTCCATACGTACTTGTCGGGCGCGGACAGGCTTGTGGCCATCGACTTGCCGATAGGAAAAATTCCCATATCCAGCCCCAAAAGAAAAAGATATAGCCCCACCATGACAGCGACAAGTCCGATTGTCATTTTGTGCGGGTTGGGGAGCGCCTTTTTTAAAACGACGAACTGGAAAAAAAGAATCACGGCAAGGACAGGAGCGCAATCTCTGGCCACCGAAAAAAGGTCGTAAAGTATCGGGGTTATTATCTCCATCACAACACCAGCAAACCGTAGCACATTACCGAAAGTATGGGCGCAAGGGACGCGAACGCGATCAGCCCGAACCCGTCAACCAGTGGATTGCGCCCCGCGATGGAGCTTGCCAGCCCGACCCCCAGCGCGGTCACGAGGGGCACTGTGACAGTGGACGTTGTTACGCCTCCGGAGTCGTAGGCAAGGCCAATTATTTCTTTTGGGGCGACAACGGTCATGGCCATCACGGTTATATACCCGGTGATTATGTAGTAATGGATCGGGTGGCCCAGGATGATCCTGAGGGTTCCGATCGCTATGCCGACCGCGACGCCGATGGCGACAGCGTTTCGAAGACCGAAGGCGGAAATTTTGTTGTTCGTTATAATTTCAGCTTTCCCGGCGATGGCGATGAGCGATGGCTCGGCGATGGTGGTTGTGTATCCTATCGCCGAGGCGAAAAGAACGAGAAGCCAGATGTTGCCTTTTTCCGCAAACGAATAGGCCATCGACTCTCCTATGGGGAAAAGGGCCATCTCAAGCCCGCGCATGAACACAAACAGGCCGAACACTACAAGAACCAGCCCTGTGATCATCTTGGCCATATCAGGGAACGGCTCTCCTATAACGAAAAGCTGGAAAAAAAAGAGGACAACGATAAGCGCGGCCACGTCCACAAAAGATTTGTAGAGAAGATAAAAAAAGTTTCTCAATACCGTGTCCCGAAAATGGGGTTAACCTGACCTGTAGTGGTTTTGCAAGTATACAAAATTGGGACGTTTGTGTGGGTTTTTGCTGTATGCTACAATCGCAAAACCGCGCTGTACGCTGGTACCGGGACTATACAGAAGAAGATCGATTTTCAGAAGAGCGCGCTGATTAAGGAGTTGGCTTTGACTATTTCATCGGCTTTCGGGAAAATTTTCGCCACTACAGGATTCTCCGCCATCGGGCCGGGGGAAATTGTGATGATATTAATCGCGCTCACCCTGCTTTATCTGGCTATTGAAAAAGAGTTCGAGCCGCTTCTTCTGGTGCCCATCGGGTTCGGCGCTCTGCTGGCCAACCTGCCTCTTACCCATATGATGTCGGGCGACGAAGGGGGTCTGCTCTACTATTTTTACCTGGGAGTGAGATCGGAGATATGGCCTCCGCTCATTTTTCTTGGCGTCGGGGCGCTCACCGATTTCGGGCCGTTGCTGGCCAATCCTTTGACCCTGTTTCTGGGAGCGGCGGCGCAGATAGGCGTTTACATCACCCTGGTGGTCGCCGTATTGCTCGGTTTTTCTCTTCAACAGGCGGCGGCCATCGGGATTATAGGGGGCGCCGACGGGCCGACAGCCATATTTCTCGCCAATAAACTCGCGCCGGAGCTTTTAGGCCCGATCGCCGTTGCGGCTTACTCGTATATGTCGCTGGTTCCGATAATCCAGCCGCCCATAATGAAATTGCTGACCACGGAGAAAGAGCGCAAAATAAAAATGGAGCAGTTAAAGCCGGTCAGCCGCGAGCTCAAAATCGTTTTTCCCATTGCCGTGACCATAATATGCCTCCTGCTTCTTCCCGCCGCCGCGCCTCTAATCGGGATGCTGATGCTCGGAAACCTTTTTCGGGAATGCGGCGTGACGAAAAGACTGTATGAGACCACGGAGACTCATTTGATAAACATAGTCACGATCCTGCTGGCGCTGGCTGTCGGCTCTTCTATGACGGCGGAGTCTTTTCTGACATGGCAGACCATAAAAATTATCGTTCTGGGGCTTTTCGCCTTTGGCGCGGCCACGGCTGGAGGGCTGTTGCTGGGCAAGCTGGTCATGGTGATGACAGGCGGCAGGGTAAATCCCCTCATCGGTTCGGCAGGGGTCTCCGCCGTTCCAATGGCGGCCAGGGTGAGCCAGAAAGTGGGCGCGGAGGCTGATCCTCATAACTTTTTGTTAATGCACGCCATGGGGCCCAACGTGGCCGGGGTCATAGGAACGGCGGTCGCCGCCGGGGTCATGCTGGCGCTTTTCGGCGAATCGGCCCTGATGACTCCAGGTCATGCTGAAGCCCTCATAGGGCAGGGGGCGGATTTTATCCGCTCGATCTTCTTCGGATAAGTTATGGAGAATCTTACAGCCGCTCTTGTCGTAACCGTTATCGGGATGTCGGTGATCTTCGCGGTGCTGGCTATACTGTATGTCTCCATACTTTCGCTCGAAAGGATATTCCCCTACAAAGCTCCGGCGCAGACCGCAGGCGATGATACCGAGACAGTGGCCGTGATTCAGGCTGGTATTACCGCATATTTAAAGCGGCGCCCCGGATAAAATATGCCGTAACTTGCGCCATTGGCCGTGTTACCGGGAATGATTGAAATCTGACTCATAATCGTTCACAATTATAGAATCCTTTGGGCTCATTAAGTCTCTATCAAGGTGAGAGGGGTCACGACTATTGTGGTTGTGATCAGATCTCTTTGTTGTTAGTTCCTTCGCATTTTGGAGGTTCAATAATGGCTCCGCGCAAATTCCAGACCGGTTACTTTTCTTTCTTTCCCGTTTTAGCCGCTTTTTTAGGAGTATCGCTTTTCGCCGCGTGCGGCTCGAACACCTCATCGACCGTCTCAAACGCTTCACCACCCGGCTCCGCCGCGACATCTTTGATCTATCCGATGTATATCGATTCCAATGTCAACGGTGTAAATGACTATTTCGAGGAGGCGACTCATGACCCGGGATCGTCCGCAAGGGTCTTCGGCATGGGTTCCTACGGGCACAATTTTGTTGATATCGATATAGACGGTGTTTGCGATTACGCCCAGAATGGAAGCTCGACATGGCACGGGCCCGGATATGTCGATGAAAACGGCAACGGCATGAGCGATTACTGGGACGCAAGCTCGATGAACTATTACAACATGGGCGGAGGAATGCAGTACATGGACGCTAATGGAAACGACATTAACGATTACATGGAGGGTGAGACTCATCTAGGCTATGGCCATGATTTTGTAGACGCTAACAGTGACGGGGTTTGCGATTACGCCCAGAGCGGGGGAATTGGCATTTGGCATGGCCCTGGATATGTTGACGATGACGGCAATGGGTTGTACGACCATTGGGAAGTGGGCCATAACGGGAACGGCGGCATGATGGGAAGCTTTGGTAGTGAGATGACAGGAGGCTCTGGCGGCGGTATGACGTAAAGCCGGGGCTTGGAGACGGAATGACGAAAGGGGTGGCTGGGCCACTCCCGTAGCGGGGTTGTGATCAAAAGAATAAAGGCAAGGTTCTTCGTGGAGCCTGTGCTGAGCAAAGCGAATGTGCTCAGGACGACGGAATGGGCGCTTAACCTATCGTAATCAGCGTATCGCCGGGGTTTACCTTGTCCCCCTGCTTGACGGCGACAGACTTGACAGAGCCTGAGAACGGAGCCCTTATTTCCGTCTCCATTTTCATCGCTTCGAGGATGACGATAACGTCTCCTTCGCTCACAACATCGCCCACGTTACAGCTTACTTTCCAGATAGCCCCTGCCAGTGGCGCCGGGACAGGCTTGCCGCCGCCACCCGAAGGCGTCGGTGACGCCGTTGGCGAAGGGGGCTCTGCGACAGCTGGAGCAGAAGGCGCCGATGGCGCGGCCGATTCCACAGCGCCCATCTCGTCTACCTGCACGTCGTATGATTTTCCGTTCACCGTCACGCGGAACATATTGGCAGGCTCCGAAGGCTGGGAAGCCGCCGGGATGGGAGCGTCCTGTTTTTTGAACACCTCGTCGGGCGGAGTCCCCCGTTTCTCAAGATATTTCTCGGCTACCTGAGGAAACAGGGCGAAGACGATAACGTCTTCATCTTTCGTCGCCTTCTCTTTTACATCCTCTTTAAGTTGCTCCCATTCCGGCTCTAAAAGGTCGGCGGGCCGGACAGTGACGCGCTCGTTGTCACCGCAAACTTTTTTTAACAGCTCCGGGTCTAGCGGCCCCGGAAGCTTTCCATATTTCCCTTCGATCAACCCCCTCGATTCCTTCGAAATTACCTTGTACCGGCCCATCAGGACGTTTAAGACCGCCTGGGTTCCCACAATCTGGGATGTGGGAGTGACCAGCGGCGGGTATCCCATCTCCTTACGGCATCTGGGAAGCTCTTCCATGACCTCCGGGAGCCGGTCAAGGGCGTTTTGCTGTTTAAGCTGGGATTCGAGGTTCGATATCATCCCGCCCGGCACCTGCGATTTAAGGATATTGACATCCACGCCGGTAAACGATGACAAAAATGCGGTGTATTCCTCCCGCACGCCGGAGAAATAGTGGCCGATTTCGATAAGCTTATCCATATCGAGCCCCGTGTCGTGGTCCGTCCCCTGCAAGGCGGCCACGACGGTCTCTGTGGGGCTGTGGCTTGTGCCCATCGATAGCGGCGAGATGGATGTGTC
The DNA here is from genome assembly GCA_011052055.1 of Nitrospirota bacterium. Taxonomy (GTDB): domain Bacteria; phylum Nitrospinota_A; class UBA7883; order UBA7883; family UBA7883; genus DRJW01. Next base: position 790 of record DRJW01000307.1, on the reverse strand, counting down.
GATTATGTCCACCCCGGCCTCGATCGCCTTTACAAGCGTCATCAGGGCGAACCCGGACGTTGTATGGGTATGAAGGTGGATTGGGACTTTTACTTTTTCTTTTATGGAGGAGATAAGCTCGTAAGCAGGCCAGGGGGAGAGGAGCCCGGCCATGTCTTTGATGCAGATCGTATCCACGCCCATATCCTCGAACTGGACAGCCAGATCCACGAAAAGCTGTGTGTTATGAACGGGGCTGGTTGTGTAGCTTATGGCGCCCTGGGCGTGCCTGCCGTTCTTTTTAACCTGGTCTATGGAGGATTTGAGGTTTCTTAGATCGTTTAAAGCGTCGAAAATCCTGAAGACATCTATCCCGGCCTCACAGGCCAGATCGACGAATTTCTCCACCAGATCGTCGGCGTAGTGGCGGTATCCGACAATGTTCTGGCCCCGCAGTAGCATCTGGAACGGTGTGGTGGGCATCTCTTTTTTCAAGAGACGCACCCGCTCCCACGGGTCTTCGTTTAAAAACCTTATGCAAGAGTCGAACGTGGCGCCCCCCCACATCTCCACCGACCAGTAGCCAACCTGCTCCATCCTGGCGGCGATAGGGAGCATATGCTCCGTTTTCATCCTCGTGGCGAGAAGCGACTGGTGCGAGTCCCGTAACGCCACCTCGGTAATTTTTATCGGTTTTTTGGCCATATATAAAATCCGTTCGATAGTTAAATCATTGGGAAGGAATGGAAAAGACATCCCCACCCGCGCTTAAAAGCCCACACTATTCCAGCCATGAAATTATCGCATGAGG
>DRJW01000306.1 GCA_011052055.1 Nitrospirota bacterium | reverse complement strand
TATTTGATATTGAAAGCGAGCTTTTGGAAACTGTGAATACCTTCCGTTACGAGGCGGAGGCCAGGAACATAGAGATAACAGTGGAGGTGAAAAATCCTTTGCCAGCTGTTCAATGGGACATGAAAAGGCTCAGGTTACACGCATTAAACAACCTTGTTTCCAACGCCCTTAAATTTAGTCCTTCAGGTGGAACGATTTTGGTTTCCGCCGAAGCAGACGGAAACATGATTGTCCTCAAAGTTGAAGACGATGGACTTGGCGTGCTACCTGAGGAGAGAGAGCGCATATTCAAAAGGTTTGAGCAGGTGGGACTGACCTCCACCAGAGTGTTCAAGGGAGCGGGGTTAGGGTTGCATAACGCGCGTATGATCGTTGAGCGGCACGGCGGAAACATATATGCGTTGGACGCAACGAAGAGGAAGGGGGCGGCTTTTGTAATGCTCCTCCCCTTCACCGCAGGAGAGCCGATGCGATAAATCAGTCGATTCAATTTATTATCAATCAAATTTTAAAGGAGACAAAGCACAATGAACAAGATTTTGAGACTGTTGGTAGCATTCATGTCGGTGGCGTTTATCGCTACCGGAACCGCCGACGCAGGAAAAAAACTTACTATCCAGGGAAGCGACACGCTATTGGAGATGGTGACAGCGGAAGCGGCGGCCTATATGAGTCAAAACAAAGGCGCGGTTATACAGGTCACAGGCGGAGGAAGCGGAGTGGGGATCGCCGCCATCATTAACGGCTCGACGGACATAGCCGACGCGTCGCGCCCGATGAAGAAGAAGGAAAGAAAGAAGATCGAGAAAGATGGCGCCAAGGTATTCGAAGTGGCCATAGCCCTGGACGGCATTTCCTTATACATGCACCCTGACAACCCGGTAAGCGATCTTTCCACGGCTCAACTCAAAGGCATTTATACCGGTAAGATAAACAACTGGAAAGAAGTGGGCGGCAATGACGCGAAGATTATCCGTTACAGCAGGGAGAACAGCTCTGGAACATACGCTTTTTTCAAAAAGCATGTGCTCAAGAAAGAAAATTACGCGGTGGATTGCCAGAACATGCCGGGAACGGCCAGCGTTGTTAACGCAGTCTCAAAAGACAAGAACGCCATAGGCTACGGCGGCTTAAGCTACGCCGAGGGTGTCAAAGTGGCGAAGGTCAACGGCGTTTCACCTTCTCCGGAAACCGTATCGGACGGGTCTTATCCGGTTTCACGATCTTTATACCAGTACACCATTGGCAAGCCCAAAGGTCTTGCGAAGAAATTTATTGATTTCGAGCTTTCCAAGAAAGGGCAGAAACTGGCGGTCAAGGCAGGTTATGTGCCTCTGCCGGAGCCGGTAAGGCTTAGTTCTTTAGCTTCCCTTTAATTTAAGGGTTGTTGGTTTTATCCGCCGTCCATTCCCTTACATAAAGGGGATGGACGGTTTTTTTTAGCCAGACCCCAAAAACTTTTTTTAAAATACAATATCCAGAAGGCCTGCAAGTGACCAAACCTGGCGACCTCTCCAGAATATTAAAAGCTCTCGATATCGCCGCGCCTGATTCGGACAGATTCATCGAGTCTATCCCTTTCTCATCGGACGACGCTACAGCGGGCGCCGAAAACGAGTTTCAGACCGCCGTTTTGGCGACAAAAGAAAACGCTGATCTTTCAATCGCGATTAAAAATTCTAACTATTATAAAAATCTCGCAAAAAGAGTCGCCTCTGGAGATACGTCCAAAACTCTTTTCTCCGACCTTGAACAGTTCCTTGATAATCCCGAAAAGGTCTGGGAGAACAGCTGGGTCAGGTTCCCAAAAAATGTATTGACCCCTTTCGCAAGAAAAGTATTCAGAAACGATATGCTGGCTAATAAAAGCAATCCATCGGGTCCGAAGAGACGCGACGCTGATAAATTCCACACAACATTAAAAGAAGAAGAGTATTTCAGGATTCCTGTTAGCTACATGCTCAAGCTTGCGCTTGCGGACGTAATAAGTATTTCAGAGGGATTTATTTCTGAAATTGTCAGGGAAACAGGCGAAAAACTTTTGGACAAGTTTCTTAACGATAACACGTCGCCGGAAATAATCTCGTTTCATATAGTCAACTTGAGCCCGGCCAATGGCATGGGAAAAGAAATAGCAAAGGAGACGGCGAAACGCTCACTATTGACTCAGTTGCTGGTGATGTACGCAAATATAAAATTCGAGCTCAGGAAAAACAGTCAGACGGTTATGATTTACTCCGCGCCGCATCCCCCCACCCGGCTTAAGCGCATTAACGAGATAATATCTGATTCGTTTTATCGTGAGCTATTTTTGAGCCCATGTCTTTCCGGATGGGATAAAGGTGAAGAGAAAAACAATTACATGATCCTTTGCCATCAAACGCTATCGAGAAGCCAGTTGAACGCTATTTCAAAGCTGAGAGAAGCCGGGATAATATCGAGAGAACTGGTTACGCTTCCGAAAATGTCGAACATCAGTTTGGCCAATAACGGAGTTCATGTAAGTCTGGGTAGCCGCATACTCACCAGGCTTTTAAATAAAGGTGAGGCGGATTTTACCGCAAATGATGAGAAACGGCTCGGCGACCTGGCGATTAAAATCATGGAGCATTTTCTTCCGTTATTTGTGGGGTCATACAGCTCCGCGCCATACAGACTTGATTTTAAGGATTTTCATCCAGAAACCGTGCTGGGGTTTCTGCCGCATGAGCTCGATTATACTCACCTGCGAATGTTTTGGCGCCGGTGGAGAAAAAAGGCGAAGTTAAAAATATTCGGACAACCTGTTACCCCTTTCGGCCCTAAATGGCTGGACGGGCTCACGAGCCTCGTCTTCGGCTTGAAGGGAGATTTTATTCCTGATTTCAGGCTTATCGATTATCCGGTCGCGTTGATGAGCACACACCAGAGCCCGGCCCTTAACGGCGAGACGGGAAACGAGTCCAGACTTAAACAAGACCTTTTCGATATGGGGATTTTCGATGAAAGAATGTCTCTTTCCCTGCCGTATAAATTACGTGAATTTCAGGCTATGGGATTTTCCGGGTTCGAGGGGAGGTATTACAGCCTTTTTGAAAATATTGTAGAAGACATGGGCGAAGCTGTCAGCCTTCAGAATCTTTTGGCGGCTTTAGCGTACAAATATATTTTGAAAGGCGATGTCAGCCACGCGCATATACCCGACGATCCATTTTTAGAGAGCGAAAGGCGTCAGCCCTTTTTTTGCTCGGCTACGCAGTTACCAACCTTTTATGTCAGCGTAGCGACAAGAAACAGGTTCCTGATAAATATACTCAAAAAAATGAAGCGTACCCGTATGAGCTCTAGATATCCAGGATATATCCGTTGCCACACCGAGGAATACCGAAAAGCCCTTATAACGACCTTAAAAGAAGATGCGGCTGATCTTATTGAGCTGTTCAGGTTAGAAGAAGTCATAAGCAAACTTGAAAAAAGGGTGACGGAGCAGGAAAAATATTCCGCCGCTGGAAAACTGACCCGTGGAATTATCAAAGAGGCGGGTGTATCTTCTCCCATGAAACTTTCCGGCGACGATTTCAATCTGGCGGCCGAAAAATATTACAGAGGTAGCCTCCGTAAAAAACATATCGAGGAGGCTCTAGAGCTTCTTTCTGACGACCTTATGTGGATAGGCGCGGGAGCGTATTTACAAACGGAGCCTTACGCAGAGGCGATTCACTCGATAATCGGCCCCCGGAGTGGCGTGAATTATCTGGCGTCGATAAAAGAAAAAATAGTGAGCGGCAGAGCCAGCCTGTCGCTTGTCGCGGAGCTTATCCACCTGGTTTTGATAACCATCGCTTACGACATGAAACGATCAGACAGTTATAAAGATGAAAAGAAAACAGATGAGTCGAGCCGCGCATCAATATATTGACAGGGACACATCCACAGTACGGACTGAAAAGCTTTTCAGCGACAAAGTTTTAAACCTTGTTTACTCCGACATCAGGGAACGTATGCCCGCCTTGTTCAAGGCGGTAACTTCCGCCCGGTTCTCCAGTTTGCTGGGGTTTATAAATTATGACGCGCCTCTGGCCGCAAAGCTTACCGGGACTTCGCGCTTTATGCGGGAAATAGGATTGGATATATCCGAATGTCTGGATGACCCAAAAAGTTTAAACACGCCCAGAAAAGTTTTCGAGCGAAAAATCCGGTATTGGGAAACCAGGCCGATGCCTGAGAGCCGGCGCGCAATAGTATCTCCGTCAGATTCAAGGATCCTTATAGGATCATTTCAAAATACACGCAACCTGTTTATAAAAGAAAAATTCTTTAATCTTGAAGAGCTACTGGGACCGTCAAGCCTTGAATGGCATGGGGCTTTTAAAGATTGTGATTTCGCCGTGTTCAGGTTAACACCGGAAAAGTATCACTACAACCACGCCCCGGTATCAGGCAGGGTGTCAGCATACTATGAAATCGATGGAGACTACCACTCGTGCAACCCCGGCGCCATAATCAAAAGCGCCGCTCCGTATTCGAAAAATAAAAGAGCCGTAACAATAATAGATACAGATTCGGCTGGTGGATCGAAAGCAGGGATGGTGGCCATGATCGAAATCGCCGCCTTAATGATAGGAGGAATTAAACAGTGTTATAGCCAACATCGCTACAATTCACCTTCCAAGATGACGACAGGTATGCTCCTTTCCAGAGGCCAACCCAAAAGCATGTTCTTCCCCGGTAGCTCTACCATTGTCCTTTTGTTCCAGCAAGGACGGATTCGTTTTGCCGAGGATCTTATACGCAACCGACATAGGCCAGGCGTTAACAGCCGTTTTTCGCTCGGTTTTGGAGAGTCCCTTGTGGAAACGGACATCAAGGCGCGTTCTGAAATCGCAAATGCGCGGTAAGCGGCGATAGTTATCAAGAAAGGCTTCTATCATGCAAAATGAGATTGTTATCGTTGTGATGGCGATTCTCCTGTTTCCATACCTTACATGGGGTTTTAAAAACCTTCCTGCGGAAAATTGGCAAATCATGGCGGCCATACCTGTGCGCAAGAAGGATGACGGTTTGTGGGAGGGAATAAATTTTACCTATTACGGTTTTTTCACCGCCAACGCTTACGTATTTTCTGTCGCTGTTTATTTTGTTCTCTCAGGCTCCGTGCATTCGCCTTTTTTGGTGTCGTTTAGTGTATGCGCTGTTATTTTGGCGGTGTGCGTCCCGGCTTCAAAAATCGTGGCGCGGATTGTGGAGGGAAAGCAGGCGACATTCACTGTTGGTGGGGCGACGTTTATAGGAATAATAATCGCTCCATTTTTGGTTGCGCTAGTTGGCTTTGCCACTGATTATTTCAGCGGTTATCATCTGCCCGTCATCGCCACGCTTTCCGCAATAACTGTTTCCTACGCTCTGGGGGAAGGAACCGGAAGGCTTGCTTGCGTCAGTTTCGGTTGTTGTTACGGTAAATCTCTAAAAGACTCCAGTCGAATATTAAAAAAGCTTTTCAATGCTCGATATTTTATATTTTCAGGCAAAACGAAAAAAGCCTCATATGAAGGGAAAGTGGAAGATGTACCGGTCATTCCGATTCAGGCCATTACATCCATTATATATGTTCTCTCCGGGCTTGTTGGCGTATACCTTTTTCTCAAAGGCTTTTATGTAAGCTCCTTTCTTGAGTCACTGATCGTCACACAGGGATGGCGCATCGCCTCCGAGGTGTTTCGGGCAGACTACCGCGGCAGGGGTATATTCTCCGCATATCAGATCATGAGCGCGCTTTCCATCCCGTATTCTATCGCTATCATAGCTGTCATACACGATACCGGGAGCGCGCCGCCTGATATCTTTTCAGGTCTGGCTGTTTTATGGAGTCCTCTATTTATTGTTATCCTGCAATTTCTATGGGCTTTTATATTTATTTTTACCGGTAAAAGCATGGTCACCGGATCAACCGTTAACATTCATGTCATAAAGGATAGGATATAACCTCCAATTTTTCAAAGAACAACATATCTGATAAATTAACACAATCTTAATCTTTCTCTCCCGGAATTTCTGTTACATTTCTGCTAAGCGGTGTGTCTGAATTTGTGATATCGGAGGAGATATATGCTTTGTGAACTAGAAGATATGTTTTGCTCACTTGTTGTTGAGAAGCCCCGATTGCAGACAGAATTGCGGCAGGTTATATCGAACACCGTCAAAGCCTGCGATGTAACCCGCCGGATTATCAATAACGAGGGGAATAGCGCGTATAATCAAAAATCTCTGTCACTAATCAAAATAAAGGGCGAGAAGCTTGCGTCTGAAACTCTTCGCCTGTTGACCAGCCTTGCCGGAGAGGCTGGCCGTCCCGCTCATTCCAACAGCCGTAAAATAGTATGCGGAAGTCTTGTTATTAGCAATATGGAAAAAATAATGAGGATTTTATCGCGTATGGCGGAAATACGAATGGAGCTGGCAAAGATGGAGGAGAGCGCCTTGAGCGTTGAAATCGTTTCATTAACTATCACTACGCTGGAAGCTTTGAAAACTTGCCTTAGCAGGCTTTCATCTTCGTTTAAAGGGGTCGCATATATCAATGATATTAGCGTGAATATCGACTTTGAACGCAAAATTCAGCATGCATTCGAAACCGCTGTCGATAAGGACGATTTGGACAATTCATATAAAGCGCTGGAAATGATCGGCTCCGTAGAATCGCTAAACCGCTCGATCAACTGGTGTGGTAAGTATTAAGCGATTGCCATAATTTGTCGATCATGCCCCAAGGATTTTTGATATCCGTAGAATATCGTTCTTGACGCTGATAGCGCCGCTTGATACCGCGATGATGTTTACGTGTAGAAATTTACCGCAAAGTTTCCGATAATAAAAAACCTGGGATGAGCCACAAGTAGCGATCCATCCCAGGTTTTATTAGCGCTCTTACTTTATTCAGAAACCTCCGCAGTCGCTTCTTCTTCCTCCGGCTCCGGCTCTGGTTGGCTGGAGGATATCTTGAAAATATCTATTGATTCATCGGCATTATCATCTCTGGTTTTCCAGGATAACTCCAAAATAAGAGACTCCTTGTTTTTCTTTTGTTTTGCTTCGACTTCAACCTCAATGTCATTCATCGGGGTCAAAGTAACAAAATCGGCGCCCTTTTGAACACATACGGTTCCATCCTTTATGCTCGATACCAGATCGCTCAAAAAATTCGCCACTCTGTCCACATCGGTCACCATTTTTACATTGATCGTTCTCTTCCCCATTTCCAAATCCTCCTTTTGTTTAATATTGTCTGTTTTAACGTTCAAACTAACGAGAGTAGCGCGAAAGATAGAAGGTCTTCATCTATATAAGGCGCGCTTCTTTCAGAAATTAACTTCGTATCAATCACTTCAATTCCCATACTCCGTATTTGATCCAGATTATACGGCTCCGGATAGCGGCCGTTAACAGTGTCGACAAGGACAAAATTCAAAAGCTTATGCACGGAGCCGTATCTTCCTCCACGCAGAAGGAATTTTACGAGGATCTCGACAAGCTCGTTTAGCGCGCGCCCAAACTGTTCTGGATCATCTCCTGTATTGGGTATATAGACTTTCGGGCAATCGTTTTTGCCAATGGCCCTGCACACGCCATCCGGCAGGAGGTTGGCGATCAGGCTCGAATAAAAGCTTCCCATCGGATAGCAAATAAGCCGCGCTCGCAAAATAATGTTTCTAAGCTTCTCTCTTATCTGTATAGAAGCCGGCTCCAGATATTTCATGCTATTTGAAAGATAGACATCTTTAATTGGCGCCGGCAAAGACGCTCCATTACCTCGAAAATGGTTTTGTCCTTTCAACACATCCCCGTTTTCAAGCTCGGCGATCAGATGCATATGTTTGTTTACCACAGGCCGTACGACTCCACGGGCCTCTACGAGTTTGGAGAAAAGAAATATCACCGGGTCTATATGGCGGTCGTTGTTAATGTATCCAGCTGTCAGAATCATGTTCCCCACGCTGGCCCCTCTCAAATCAAATTTGTCCGGCATCTCCTGGCGAAACCCACCCAGGTGATTTCTTATAATTTTCCTCATCGGATCAATTATTGAAGATACCAGAGGATGAAAGCCGTCTATCATGGACTCGAGGAGCTCGACAAGCTCCTTGCCGTCCATCCCTTTCGGGAGCCTGTGCGAGAATAGTCTGTAAACAGCCGGATTGCCCTGAACGGATTTGTCCGCAAGCGCCATCAGCCGGTTTCTCAAATCTCCAACGGCAAGCATGTTAAACGCTTTTCGCAACTCGGCGGAGCTTCCGCCAGAGTCGAATGGCGTGATTATGTGGATGGAGTTATAGGTGTAATCGATCAAAGCCCTGCTAAGTCCGGCAAGCGCGCTACCACCGCTAAAAAAGAGAATTTCGGGGCCAAGCTCTGGAGCTTTTTCAAACAACGCTATTTTACGCAAATCAGGAATGGTAATGGCTCTTGAGATTGTTATCGTTTTCTTTACGGATGGAGTAATCACTTCCATTACTAACGCCTGTCCTGTCCGATAATTTCAATACAGGCTGTGGCGGCTTTATCAAAATTGATTCCTCCCGTCATTTCATAGACATCGCAATTGTCAAGGAGCCGCAAGTAAGCTTCATCCGAAAAATCCTGGCCAGGTTCTTTTAATGGGGCAGGCTCATAAAAAAGACCCACCGATTTTGTGAACGCCGGGAAGAGATCGCGTCTATCAGCTATATTGACTTTGCGTATTTTGAATTCAGCGCTGTTTCTTCGCCAGTTAAGAACCACGAGCGCTTTCATCCTTACGGATAACTTAAACTTATCGTTTCCGAAACAATCATCTATAAAAACATCATATTTTTGTTCAAGATCCCAAAGCTTTTCGGCAGGTATGGCGCGTATCTTCTCACGCTCTTTTGGTGACAAGATCGATTCCAGGGATTTGTTGCTGATTATCGTGCCCGGGTTGACCCTGGGAAGCTTTGGAACGCCACGCATCGTAACGCCATCTCCGTTGGCGCTGACCATCACCCTGTCGTTGCTTATAAAAGACACGCCCCGGTTCATTATATGGAGTGACAGGGTTGATTTTCCCATACCAGAAAAACCTGCGATGGCAAGGCCGCGCCCATCGCTCATTACGCCCGCCGCATGCATAAGCAAGCTTCCTCTATGGAGCGTCCATTGGATGAACCTGTTGATTATGAAGTTTACAATCTGGTTGTCGTTGTCTACGCAAGGTCCGACAGCAAGGTTTTCTCCGCCTCCGAAAAGGAACGCCATACCGGTCAATTTTTTTCGCACGATACGCCCACTAGGAAAATCAACGTACTCTTCCTTGATTTTTGTTTTTCCCTTGTCAGGCTGTTTTATAGTGAAATCCATATTAAGGTCAGGCGCTCTTGTCTCAAGCGCTGTGACAACTATGTCAGGCTCCAGGCTTGCGCCTTTAAAATCGCCAAAATATCTGTCCAGCTTTTCGATTAATATCCTCGAATTTGAAAAGACTTTTATGGCGCAACCGTCGAACAAAAGCGCCAGGCTTTGCGTCGCGCGGTATTTCCCTTTATATTCTTTGATAAGCTTAGAAATCTCCATTGGCCGATCAACCATTTTTCAGCTTCCCCATCACATATTTAGCGTAAAGCGAAGCGGCGTCGATGCCATTGGCGCTCATCAGCCCCCTGAAACCTCCGAATGCGGAGACCTCGAAAACAAGCGGGCCATCTCTGGTTTCAACTATGTCTACGCAGGTGAAATCAAGATCGAAGAGCGCTTGCGCTTTATACGCCAGGTCTATAGTTTCCTGAGGCGGGTCGTAAGGAAGATACTTTCCGCCATTGTCTGTGGTTGTGTTCCATGAATCTTTATGTTTGCTCCTGGAGTAGGTGGCTATGTATTCTCCGCCAAGGAAGGCTATGCCGAGGTCTTTTCCAGGTATGTCTACCAGTTTCTGGATATACATCATCGGGTTGCCTGCGTTTTTGAATTTTTCTATCCCCTCTCGCGTGGCCTCTCCTTTACGGATTACAATCATCCCTCTCGCTTTGGTGCTGTACAGAGGCTTTAAGACAGCCGCTCCAAACCGGTCGACAACTTCCTCAGCTTTATCTGTTTCCCCTGTTATAACAGTCGGCGGCATTGGTATCCCGCCTAACCCAAGTGAAACAGTGCAACTCAGGCGATCCAGCAATCGGATTATACTGAGCGGATTCGAATATGTCTTAAGACCTCTGTCAGACAGGTACCGAAGAATTTCCAGCCTGTCTAAGAGGTTAGGAGTATATTCCGGCCCAATTTTTTTTATAATTATTCCGTCCAGAGTAGATAAGTCGAGCCCGGCGTAAGTTACTTTTCCCTCAGACAAATCACAGCTCACGGCATCCATATCGATAAGCATACGAAAACCGGTCTCCTGCTTTACAGCGTCAGCCAGCTTTTCCGACGACCAGCTATTTCGCAGGCCGATTACACCTATTTTTTTCATAATCGCTTTTTGGTAATTGAAGTTCGCGTATCAGTAGATAAAAGCCTCTTCAGGTATCACAAAATCCTCCCAGGGGCCGCCACTGCTGGCGATTAATTTATCCAGGATATATACACCCCGAAGAAACATTATCTTGGCGAAATTCGCCCGGTATTCGTAACGGGTCGAAGTTATGAACGAGCGGACAAGCCCCAGGGCCAGCCTCGCCTGAAAAGTGGTGTCGCCATTATCACTGGCGAAACTGGCGCTGAAATTAAAGAAATTTCTGATCACACCGTCCAGCCTCTCACGCGCGCCCGGGTCAAACACAGGGAGCCTGAAATTGGACACCATAAACACGGAGACGTCTTGCGCAAAATCAGTGTTATGGGATCTGTGAAGATCTATATAATGAATTTTTTTATCATCCGGGTTATAGATAATATTATTCGTGTTTAGGTCACCATGAATAAAAACAGAAAAAGGAGCGTCCAGCTTCTTTTCTTTGGAGGCGAATTTCCGCAGTAGCTCTTCAAGCGATGATATCTGAATGTCGCCTATGCGGTTCCCCCGGTTTTTTAGCTGAGGGTGGAGTCTGTAGACATCATCGAGCCTGCTTAATATCTGCTCTGAGAAATTAGCGTTTGATTTTTGCGCTGTTTTGGTCTTGCGCCAGACAGATTCCACTGTTTTTTGAAATGCATGGTACGCTTTTGACAACAGAGCTTTATCCGCAGTCAAAATAACTTCCTGGAGCGTGATCCCTTTTATATATTTGAGCAGGAGCGCCGCCGAATTCTTGTCTTTCTGAAAAGCGAATATCTTCGGCGCAAGGCCCGGGAACATCTTTTCCCACCGCTCAATACTCTGCTTTTCCTCTTCCAGTTTTTTTAGTTTGCCATGTTTGAAAAAGACGTTAACCTTATCTTTGTTTCCGCCTCTGCCGTTTAAAGAGCCTATTCTGCATCCAGACCTGGTGCCCCATATTCCATTATAGTCAAGATTGTTTATTGAGGACTCCGCCAGCCCGGTGTGGGTCAGAGTGTCTTCAAGCGCCCTGTACTCGCGAATTTTTATTTTCTCACCCATTATGGAAAAGATTATCGCCTCGCCTATATTCAACAGCGCGTCCCCCATCCTCTCAAGATACTGGAATATAAAAAGTGTGGTAATGAGGTTTTGTGTATTGCCGGGCATCTTCATCTTGCTCATAATTATCCCGAAATTGCGCCGGTATATCGTGTCGATGTTAATCTCAGAATGGCAGATGCGGAGCGCAAGCTTTATGTCCTGCTTGTAAAAGGCCTTTACTATTATGTTCATGGCGCCGAAAAGCTCGTTGTAAAAAGAGCGGTAGTCGTATTCTTTTATGAAATAGTGGTTGTCTAGATATTGAAACTGATCCCCGATATTTACAGAATAATCCCCTATTTTCTCCAGATTATGGGTGATGACGAGCAGAGCTCTCAGGAAATCGATCTCCTGCTTGTCGCCGGACGAAGCTTTAAAAATGCGGGAGAAACTTTTATTTTCAATCAGGCTCTTAAGGTTATCTATATAATCGTCTCTCTCGCGAATTCTATCTACCAGCTTTGCGTTGTGCGATTCAATGACTTTTAGTGTGTCTTCAACCTGTTTTTTCACCTCCAGGACGACAAACTTGAAATTCTCTTCTATATCTTTATACGCGAGAATCACCATTTCGCAATCAGGTTCCCGACTTTATTATAAAACGTTCTTTGGAGGAGCCTTTTTGTCTTTTAATTTCTTTCCAGGAAAACTTGAGCTTGAGCTTTATCTGTCCGTTCTTCCTTTTGCCAACCACGTCGAACTTGATAATTCCCTGCGGCTCCAGAACAAGACATTTTTTGTTACTGCCCAGTAAAAGCTTCCCGCTGGCAAACCCGCTATTGAGCGTGCTTAAAAACTTGGCTATCGAGCGTTTATCCTGAAGCGATTCAAAAATAAATTCATCGTCGTTCTTTGCCATTTCACCCTCTCTGCGTAATATCCTAAAATTCAGGAAAGCCTGGCCCTGTATTCCGTTATGAGCGAAGCTTTGCTTATGTTCCCTGCGATCAAGCTTTTGCTGGTCATAAGCTCTTCCCAGGCTGGCTGGAATCCGATTTCACGTCCGGCCTTTTCTCTATTTTGAAACTTGGGATCCTTTGTTTTCTCTCCCATATGAGTATCGTCGCCCATAAAAATCAACACAGGCTTGCTCGTTGCTTTTATTGTTTTATTCTGGTTGTTTACGACATTGATCAGAAACTCTGTATACCGCCTGGACTGCGGGTTCCATACCTCATACCCGTCCACATCATAGCCGGCGAGCAAGATTGGCCAGAATTGCTCAGGGTGCGGGATCACCACTCCGCCGCCCAGGCCTCTTACCTCTTCAATAATTTCATTGACCCTGTAGAAATAGTAGAGAGGGAAGTTCCTCTTTACTATTATTTTTACCGCTTTGAGGAAAAGCTGAACCCTGTTGGCGAATCTGTCGCCAATGGCGCCCCGCATAGTATCGACATAATTGGAAAGAAGTTTATTCTTAACAGATTCAGCCGGGGTGATCGATTCGTATTTTTCAAGCATTCCCTTAAGCTTTTTCGATACATTTTTTGTAAATTCGACTACCTCATCGTTCGCGCCGGTCTCTCCCGCCGCTTCTTGAAGCGCCTCTTGTCTTTCCGGATTTACTATCGTTTCAATAAAATCAAAAAGCTGGCTGGATCTGTATTTGAAGGTGTGCGATAGCATGGACTTCAGTATCTCCGCATTTTCCACCTTTGATTTTTCAAAATGTAAAAGAAGCTGTACTTTGGCGCCGAACCCTCTGGAGTAACAATCCACTTCCACTCCGCAATATCCATCGTTCTCCATCAACACATTATGTTGCGTCGGTATGATCAGCTCCGATTTTCTGACAGGGAACATGATCCCGATTCTCTTTTTTATAAGCTCCATCGGGACATGCTCAGGATGCCAATGGACAGCAAGAACGTCCTGGTGGTTGGAATAGACTATGGGCGGCGTTAGAACCTGTTCAACCTGATCGTCCCTCAGATCCAGCGAGATAAGGTTTTTAAATATGCTTTCATCCCATTCAGTTATCTCTTCGAAATTAAGATCTGTTTTCTCTACATATCCATTCATTTTTTTCAATAGGATGGATCCCATATGTTTAGCCTATTCTAAAAATATCAGCCTTGATCTTATAGCAAAAATGGAGGATTAAATATTAAGTTAATGTTAATTGTTCCGACTCAGGAAGGAGGCCCATAACCACATTTATGATTAATAACCAGACGCTATACGGCGTTATTTTGCGAACTTGTAACCTATCCCGCGAACAGTTCTTATGCTACTTCTATACAACTTAAGTTTTTTGCGGATGGAGGCGATGTGAACATCCACCGATCTGTTTGGAGTTTTATTTTTTGACTCATCAATCGTTGAAAATATTCGATTTCGATTGATTACAGTTCCAGGGTTTTCAAAAAGAAGGCATATTATCGAAAATTCTTTTCTTGTTGTCTCAATTGGTTTTCCGTCGATCAGCACTTCATGCCGGTTTTTATCTATTACAAGATCGTCCACGTTGATAACGTCCCTATCCTTGGGAATGGATCGGCGCCTTAAAAGCAATCGTATCTTTGCAAGTAGCAACTTGGGAACATATGGTTTTGCCATGAAATCATCGGCGCCCATTTTTAATAGCCTAGCTATATCTTCCGGCTCACTATGGGAGGAGAGAATCAGGATCGGTACGTTTTTCGCGCGGGAGCCTCGAATCTTCAAAAAAACATCCTCGCCGCGTAGTCCGGGAAGCGCAAGATCCAAAATAATCAAGTCAGGGTACTCGTTATTTGCTTTGCTGATCGCTTCCTCGCCAGAGTAGGCGCTGATAATTTTATAATTTTCGCGCTTTAAAGTATATCCAAGGAATTCATGAGCAAATTCCTCGTCATCGACAATGAGAATACGTTTTCGCTCAAACATTTTCCTGTACAAAGATTACCGTCTTCCAGAAAGCTATCAGAAAAATGGCTTTATGTTTGTTAACTTTGCGTTAAATAATGACCGCGCCTGAAAACGCAGGAGCAGGAACGGTGTGATTTCTGGATTTAATAAAACCTTAATTTTGGTCGATGGTAAAAGCTCATAAACTGTAATTGGAAGACCCTCGATACTAAATAGAGACGGACATAATCAGTCGTCGTGCTTATTCCTCATCACAGCTTTTGAAAATTGTAAAACCTGCCGGGTCAAAAGTAAAAGAGCTAACTATTTCCTAACAGTAATTTAAACAAAGCTTAACCCAAACTCATCAGGAAATATAATACCGTTACCGAAATTAATTTTATGGATGATATGAAATGTCAAGAATATATAAAGCAGACCTTCATGTACATTCTAAGCATTCCAATAAACCTACGATCTGGGCGCTAAGAAAGGTTAACTGCCCGGAAAGTTTTACCTCTCCGGATCACATATACAAGACCGCCATCAAGCGAGGCATGGATTATGTGACGATCACCGACCACAACACGATCAACGGCGCCCTTGAAATAGCACACCATGCCAATACGTTCATAAGCTCAGAGATCACTGTGAGCTTTCCGGAAGACAGTTGTAAGGTTCATGTTGTAGTACTCGGCATACAAGAAGATAATTTCAAGGAATTGTTAAGACGCCGCAAAGATATCTATGAATTCACGAAATACTTGAGAAGAAACAACATCGCCCACTTCCTCGCTCACCCGCTATACGATCTGAACGGGAAGCTGAAACTTGAAACGATTGAGAAGCTGTTTGTTCTTTTCAACGTGTTCGAAGTGATAAACGGATCGAGAGCGAGCAGATATAACAGCCTCCTGGAAAAGCTTCTGCTTACTTTCGACCGCGAAATAATTGAGCGCATCGCCTGCGCCCATGACATAGAGCCTTTCGGCGAGCGACCGTGGATCAAGGGAATGGTCGGAGGCTCCGACGATCATAGCGGGATATTCATAGCCAGGGCGTATACCGTGTCACGGCTGGGCGGATCGGTTAATGATTTCATCTCCTCTACCCAAAACGCCGAGTCCTGGGCCGCCGGCGAGCATGGCGATCCGCTAACTTTGGCCCACGCCATATACGGGATCGGCTACAATTTCTTTTCGGGCCGGTTCGAAGGGAAAAACCAGAATTCCAGAAAACCTTCATATCCGTTTATCAAGACACTCTTGAGTGAAGTGTTTGACGCTCCTGCGGCAAAGCTTAGCGTATCAGAGAAAATAAAACTCTTCTTTGGCAACGCCTTCAGAAAAAGCAACGATAACTTCGACGACTCGTCAATAGAGGAGGTGCTCGATTCCGAAGCCAGGAATATTCTGAATGACAGGCATTTTCTAAAAAGCCTGGCATCGGGAAACGTCAACAGGAAAATATTCTCGGTGACCAGTTATCTGGCTAACCGTATTTTGTACGCTTACATTCAAAGGCTCACAAAGACTTATTCCTCTCTTGGATTATTCGACCTGGTTCATTCTTTTAGCGCCATCGGAGTGTCCCATCTTCTTGTCTCCCCCTATTACATAGCCCACCACATCCAGCAGAGAAGCAAAAAACTATTGGCGGAGCTTGAAGTAAAGTATTTTGGAAATAATACCGGCGCTACGGAAAAAGTCGCGCTTTTCACCGATACATTAAACGAGATCAATGGTGTGGCGATAACCATAAAGAGGATATTGGAGACTTCCAAACAAAAGGGCGTGAATTTGACAGTCATCACATCCGACGGGGGAAAAGACGGTTTTAATAATGGTGTCATGAACTTCAAATCAGTCGGCGCATTTTCGCTTCCAGAATATCCAGAATTAAAAATGAGCTTCCCTCCGATCCTGAACATGATCGATTATTTCGAACGGGAAGGGTTTACACGGATTCATATCAGCACACCCGGCTCGCTGGGGCTTATCGGCCTGTTCCTCGCCAAGCTTTTCGATGTGCCTGTATCTGGAACTTATCACACGGATATTCCTCAATATGTGAAAAAACTTACTGATGACGATTTCATGGAAGGCGCCGCATGGAGCTTTATGATCTGGTTTTACAACATGCTCGATGAGGTGACGGCGCCGTCGGTCAGCACGCGGACTCAGCTTGTGGAAAAGGGGCTGTCGGAAGCAAAGATCAAGCTACTTCCAAGATGGGTGGACACCGGCGTATTCAGCCCGGACAAAAAGAACCCGCGAATATGGGAAGCGTACGGATTGGGATCAAATTCAAAAATCATTTACGTTGGGAGGGTAAGCAAGGAGAAAAACCTGCCGCTTTTGGTGACAACATTCAGAAAGCTTATCGACGAGGGGTCAAAAGCCGACCTGATAATTGTCGGCGACGGGCCTTACAAAAAAGAGATGGAGGATGAGCTTCAAGGTTATCCTGCTCTATTCACCGGCTTCATGGCGGGAGAGGAGCTAAGCGCGCTTTACGCTTCGGCCAGTATTTTTGTTTTTCCAAGCGCCACAGACACTTTCGGCAACGTGGTTCTTGAGGCGCAGGCGTCCGGCCTGCCGGTAATCGTGACAAATGAAGGCGGGCCCAAAGAGCTTATTGTGGATAAAATAACCGGGTTCGTCGTCAAGGCAAACAGCGCCGATGATCTTTTCGCGGCGGTCAAAATATTGCTGGACGACAAGGCGCAGGTCACCACGATGGGCTCTGCGGCAAGACGCTTTGCGCTGGCGAACGCGCCGATAAGCGATCATGCTTATTCCACAATTTTCAATTTCGGCGAAAATGCGTCGCAAGACACTGTTATAAAAACCAGGCTGGTTGGGGCGTAAAGTTAGCAAATGCTTATCAAAACAATTTCACGCCTCGCCCACAATCGTGTCCCCGGCCAGGTTGTCATTCAGTACACCGAGGTGTGCAACGCCGCCTGCCCCCAATGCGGGATGAGAAAATCGAACAAGTTCAACCGATCCACGATGGACTTTAACAAAGCAAAAAAAATAATCGACCATGCCGCAACACACGGCGTCAGCGCGCTCTCTTTTACGGGCGGGGAGCCGTTTCTTTACTTCGATGAGATTATGCGGCTTATCGACCATGCGTCCAGCGCCGGCATCCGGTATATTAGAACAGGCACGAACGGGTTTTTGTTTCAAAATCATAACGATCCCGATTTTGAACATCGCATAGAGACGATGGCGCTGGCTCTGGCGCGCACTAACATATATACGTTCTGGATCAGCGTCGATTCGTCCATTCCTTCGATGCATGAGAAGATGAGGGGCCTGCCAGGTGTGATGGAGGGGATCGGCAAAGCGCTGCCGATATTCCATAAGCATGGTCTTTATCCGTCGGCAAACCTTGGCATTAACAGAAACATCGGTAGTCTGAAAGGAATCACGGCGCGCGATCCGAAGAATTTTTATCGGGAGTATAGAGCGGCGTTCGGTAAATTCTTCGATCTGATGATCGATATTGGCTTTACGATCGTAAACGCATGTTACCCCATGAGTATTGAATCAGGAAACGGATCGGGCCTGAACGCCGTTTACGCCGCCACGTCGGAGGCTGTAATAGTTAATTTCACATCCAGGGAAAAATCATTGCTGTATAAAGCTCTGGCGGACACGATTCCGGAATACAGGCGTAAAATCAGAATATTCTCTCCAAGATCGGCGTTACTCTCACTCTCTCGGAGCCACGCGGGCGAGCCTGAAAGCCCCTATCCATGCAGGGGGGGAATAGACTTCTTTTTCGTAGACGCGAAAAACGGGGAGACATATCCGTGTGGATATAAGGGTGGTGACAAGCTTGGGAATTTTACGGATCTTGACATCAGCAAGAACGGCCATAAAGCCTCATGCCGCGACTGCGACTGGGAATGTTTCAGGGATCCGTCCGAGCTTTTCGGGCCTCTGCAGGAGCTTTTCGGAAGACCGGCGTCCTTTATTTCCAGGTTTTGGACTGATCGCGAAAATATGAAAGTCTGGCTTACTGATTTAAAGTACTATCGAGCCTGTAATTTTTTCAATGGACGAAAAAAGCCGAACTATAAAAAGCTCGCGGCTTTTCAATCAGCCAGCTAAAGCTAATCCGTCCATCGCTGTAACAACGACAAATCCAAGTTGTAATATTGCAAATTAAAAATGCCTTTCTGGCCCTCTGTCTTATCCTCGTTTTTGTTTCGTGCGGTAATAAGCGCGGCGCCCCCCGGCAAAACACCGGCCATAAGGTATATATAGCGC
>DRJW01000305.1 GCA_011052055.1 Nitrospirota bacterium | reverse complement strand
GATTTCGGGGAAAATTATAAAGCTGACCTGGTTAATAAACTCTCCAAAAAGGCCAGGCGCCGGCTGAAGCGTTACGACGCTTTGCTGAGAATCGGCCAGAGTGAGCGGGCGGCGGCGGAGCTGGATATGATAAAAGGCAGTGTTCCTAAAAAAATAAAAGTCCTTGCCTGGCTCGGATATTTATATATCAAGGCCCGCGCCCCCGGCAAATCGCTCAAACTTCAGAACATGGCGCTGGGCGCAAAAACCAGAAAGGATGATTATGAAAACGTTTTCTGGCGGCTCTACTACCCGATCACCGGCTGGGAGGAAATTTCGCGGCAATCAAAAGAGAGGGGCGTCGACCCTTTCCTTGTACTGGCGGTCATAAGGCAGGAGTCGGCCTTCGACCCCAAAGCGCTCTCACCGGCCAACGCAAGAGGGCTTATGCAACTGATCCCCAGGACGGCCAAAAGGATTTACGAGAAACTGGAGATGAACAAAAAGAGCGGCGCTCCGTTTCACCCGGACGTTCTTTTCGATCCAAAGGTAAATATCGCCCTGGGCGTCTCTCATCTGGCGGAGTTGATTTCTTTTTACAACGGCTCCCCCGCTCCGGCGCTGGCGGCGTACAACGCGGGGCGCAAAGCGGTTGACAGATGGCTTAAAATAAACAGCGACAAGCCTGAAGATGAGTTTATAGAAAATATTCCTTATTCCGAGACGGGTGAATATGTTAAACGTGTGATGCGGAACTGGATATTATACAAGAGAATATATAACCCGGAATTCGCCGTAACAGGCATGGACAGGTAATGAGATGTCCCCTAACGCTAATTAAAAGGGAAACTGTTCGATGTACGATTTTATAATTAAAAACGGGCAGGTGGCCGATGGCGAGTCCGACTCCCTTATAAAAGCCGATGTCGCTGTCAACGGAGATACGATCGTGGCGGTGGCCCCTGATATGGAGCCGGACAACGCTGTGAGAATTATCGACGCTGACGGCAAAATAGTAGCTCCAGGTTTTGTGGATGTCCACTCCCATTCCGATTATTACCTGATAATAGACCCGCGCGCCGAATCGAAGATCATGCAGGGCGTCACAACAGAGATAGGCGGCAACTGCGGATATTGCGCGGCGCCCATGAGCGGGGCGCTCAGAGACCGCAGAGCCGCCGACTACGAAAAGCAGTTCGGAATAAAAGTGGACTGGGCCGATCTTGAAAGCTATTTTACGGCTCTTGGCGCAAAAGGACACGCCGTCAACTTCGCCGCTCTTTTAGGATACAACACCATTCGCGGATCGGCGCTGGGCGAAAACTCGAATCAACCAGACGCTGATGGGATGAAGAAGCTGAGGGAGATGACGGCCAGAGGTCTGGATCAGGGGGCGCTGGGCATGTCGGTAGGGGTCGTCTATCCGCCCGCCTGTTTCGCCGGGCAAGAAGAGTTCACCGAGGTTTTTAAAGTGGTCGCCGATCGTGGCAAAGTGTTCACTTCTCATATCCGCTCCGAAGGGGCGGGACTGCTCGATGCGCTAAAAGAGGTCGTGGCGGTCGCCAAAAACTCCGGTTCGAAACTACAAGTCTCCCATCTCAAGACAGCCGGGGCGGACAACTGGGGCAAGCTCGACGCCGCGTTCGACATATTGGAGTCTGCCATGGCGGACGGGGTGAGCTTGATGGCCGACAGGTATCCTTATCTTGCGTCCAACACCGGCCTCCAGGTTGTTCTGCCAGACAGGGCGTTCGATGACGGCAGAGCAAAACTGGTTGAGCGGCTAAAAGACAAAGGCTCCAGGGAGGCGTTTAAGCGAGAGATTCTAAAAGCCCATCCCGAAAAAAAATATTGGGATACTGTCATGGTCTCCCAGGTTGGCGCCGATAAAAATAAGGATATTGAAGGACTAACCGTAAGCGAAGGGGCGGATAAAAGAGGGAAAGACGTTTTCGATTTTGTTTTCGATCTGCTCGTAGAGGAGAACACAGATGTGGAGGCCATCTTCTTTTGCATGAACGAGGATAATCTCGACAGGATCATGGCCAAGCCGTGGATCACAATCGGGTCCGACTCTGGCGCGCGCGCGATCGACGGCCCTCTGGCCATTGGAAGGCCCCATCCCCGGACGTTCGGTACGTTTCCCAGATTTTTCGCCGAATTTGTCCGCGAGAAAAAACTTTTCACTATCGGGCAGGCCGTGAAAAAAACGAGCTCAGACGCGCTCAATTTTTTCGGCGTGAGCCAAAGAGGATATATAAAAGAAGGATTTTTCGCCGACATCGTGGTGTTCGATCCCTCAACTATTGGCGACACATCCACATATATCGCGCCGCTCTCGTATCCTGCGGGGATAGAGCATGTATTCGTGAACGGCTCCCACGCTGTGGAAAACGGCGCGCCGCGCGGGCTAACGGGGGGGAGGGTTATCAGGCGCTGATTTTATTATCAAAGCGCGTGTGATGTTTTTATGCCCGTTTTTTTCCATTAATATATACTCCATAGCATGTGTGAATTTTTATTTTTTAATAATACAGATTAAATTATGGCGGCGGCTTACGGAAAAAACCCGG
>DRJW01000304.1 GCA_011052055.1 Nitrospirota bacterium | reverse complement strand
CCAGGGTTTTAAGATACCTTATGTCAGAGCCGCCTAACGTTAAAACCGCCGGCGATAAATTTTAAAAGGGGAAAAAATGACATCCTCCGGGAAAACACCTCTTTATCAGGATCATATTGACGCAGGCGCGCGTATGGTAGATTTCCACGGCTGGTTGATGCCCATTTTCTACAGCTCCATTTTAGACGAAAGCAAATCAGTCAGGGAAAACGTTGGGATGTTCGACATTTCGCATATGGGCGAGGTCGAGGTCAAAGGGGAGAACGCCTTCGCTCTGCTTCAAAACCTGACTTCAAATGATTTGGGGGCGATTGAGCAAGGGCAGGCGCAGTATACCGCTTTGCTAAATGAAAATGGAGGGATACTCGATGACCTGCTGGTTTACAAAATAAGCGAAGAGCGGTTTTTCCTCTGTCTCAATTCCTCAAACACAGAATCGGACGTGAACTGGATCGCGGATCAGGCTCTCCAGTACCCTGATGTGGAGGTCAGAAACCTTTCCCGTCATTATGGGATGATATCTATCCAGGGACCAAACTCAGAGCCTCTGCTAAAGCTCCTCACCCGGCGCGACTTGTCCAAAATCGGCTATTATCATTTTGTCGTTACGTTGGTGGGAGGACACTCTGTTCTCCTGGCGCGGACAGGTTATACGGGAGAAGACGGGTTTGAGATATTCTGTGAGTGGCGCGAAACCGGGTCGCTGTGGAAACAGGCCCGCGCCAGGGGGAAATCATTCGGATTAAAATTGATTGGCCTGGGCGCGCGCGATATTCTGCGCCTGGAGATGGGTTACTCTCTGCACGGAGCGGACATAAGCGCGGAGACAACGCCATACGAAGCGGGCCTGGGATGGATTGTCAAAATAGACAAGCCGGGTGGCTTTATCGGATGTAACGCTTTGAAAAAACAGAGAGAAGCAGGAGTTAAACGGGCTCTGGTCGGCATAGAGATGATTGGCCGGGGCATCCCCAGGGGGGGGTATCCAATCTTAAGCGGGGGCGCCAGGGTGGGTGAGATAACAAGCGGCGCCATGAGCCCTACGCTGGGAAAAGCGGTTGGGCTTGGTTATGCGCCGCCTGAACTTGCTGAAGCCGGAACGCCGCTTGCTGTGGATATTAGAGGTAAAATGGTTGAAGCTGTAGTAAAGCCGAAACCTTTCGTGTCCGCCAGGGTGAAAAAGCCTGCTTTGCCGGGATAGGCGAACGTGAATATTTTAAATTAACAGGAAATAGTCAGGGGGGAAAATGAAGTTTCCAGAAGATCTGCGTTTTTCAAAAGGGCACGAGTGGGTCAGCGTGGCCGGTGATGTGGCGACTATCGGAATTACAGATTTCGCTCAGGATGAGCTTGGCGACATAGTATTCGTAGAGGCGCCGGAAATAGGAGCTACGTTGACTCAGGGCGAAGCGTTTGGAGTGGCCGAATCGGTCAAGACTGTTTCAGATGTATATTGTCCTGTCGCAGGCGAAGTTGTGGAAATAAACAGTGGCCTTGTGGACAAGCCGGAGCTTGTGAATAAAAGCCCGTATCAGGATGGCTGGATGATTAAGGTAAAAATATCGGATCTGTCCGCGCTGGATGAGCTTATGTCGGCTAAAGAATATGAAAATTATGTTTTAAAGAGTAAGTAACTTGCGTTTTATCCCCCTGACCGATTCGGACCGATCAGAAATGCTGGAGAAAATCGGTGTGTCTTCGGTCTCGGAGTTGTTCGCCGATATTCCTGAGCAAATCAGGCTTTACGATCCCCTGAACCTGCCCGGCCCGGAGCCGGAGCTTGACCTGATGGAGCGTTTCGAGGAGTTGGCGGGCGAGAACCAGGCTTTGAATCCAAGAAAAAGCTTTCTGGGCGCCGGAGCGTACCTGCATCATGTTCCGGTGGCTGTAGATCAGCTGTTACTGCGGTCGGAGTTTTTTACATGCTACACCCCATACCAGCCAGAGGTAAGCCAGGGAACGCTGGCGGCCATTTACGAGTTTCAGACCTATACCGCCGCGCTTACCGGAATGGAGATAGCCAACGCCTCGATGTATGACGGCGCTTCAGCGCTGGCGGAGGCTGTCATCATGTCAGCCAGGATCAAGAAAAAACCGAAAGTGATAGTCTCTGGCCTGGTTCATCCACACTGGCGGGAGGTAACGGCGGCCTACACCCGGACT
The DNA here is from genome assembly GCA_011052055.1 of Nitrospirota bacterium. GTDB lineage: Bacteria > Nitrospinota_A > UBA7883 > UBA7883 > UBA7883 > DRJW01. The sequence goes on along the minus strand of DRJW01000304.1, from coordinate 544 downwards.
CTGGATATCGACCTTGTCATGGTTGACGGGCTTGAGGGCGGTGTAACCGATGGCGCGCAACCGGAGGTCGACGATACGACAGCCGCCGTGGTTGTCCAGTCGCCGAATTTTCTTGGTAATATCGAGGATTTAAGGGAGATAAGGTCTGCCTGCGATTCGGTGGGAGCGCTCATGATAGTCGCGGTGGCCGAGCCGGTGTCGCTAGGTCTTTTAAAAGGCCCAGGTCATTTCGGCGCCGACGTGGCAGTGGCCGAGGGGAGGTCGTTCGGCGGGTCGTTGTCGTTCGGCGGGCCGGGGCTTGGGATGTTCGCGGTTAACAAAGAGTATGTGCGGCAGATGCCAGGCAGGCTTGCAGGCAAAACAAAAGATACGCAAGGCCGCGAGGGATACACCCTTACGCTCTCCACACGTGAGCAACATATCCGCAGGGAAAAGGCCACTTCCAACATATGCTCCAACCAGGCGCTTTGCGCCACCGCCGCCGCGATTCATATGAGTCTTCTGGGAAGGGACGGCGTAAGAAAACTTGCGATTTCAAATCTTT
>DRJW01000303.1 GCA_011052055.1 Nitrospirota bacterium | reverse complement strand
CGTAGCGAAATCGAGCGAAAAGTCGTCAGGCGAGACTGCGAGACAAAATAGCCGCAAGCGTAGTAGTAACTACTCTGAGGACGAATTTGACTAGTCAACGAATTTGACTCGTCAACGAATTTGACTCGTCAACGAAGCATGGCGTCTTTTACAGCCGATTGTAGCAGAAATGGATTTTTAGAGGTTCCCTTGAGCCCCAGGAGCCGCAACCTGCTTTTAGCAAACGGTCTCGAAAACCGGAATGGCGCTATCGGGCCAAGGCCACCTGATCCGGCGGTCGGAACGTATATAGCCCGTAGCTCATCAGCTTATTATTTTATCGATAGCCTGATAGTCTGATCGTGTTAGCTCGATATCGAGCGCTTTAATATTTTGCTTTACCTGATCCGCGCTGTTCGCTCCAACAAGAGCGCAAGCCACCCCCGGTTGGGAGATGGCCCATTTAATAGCTAAAACCAGAAGCGGTATTGCTCTACCGTCAGCATAATCCTTCAATTCTTGAACTATCTTCATCGCGGGGCTGAATGTTTCTTTTCTGAATATACCAAAGTTTTGTTTACCCCTCCAGCCATCAAATGTATGATCCTCACTGTATTTCCCGGTGAGCAGGCCTGAAGCAAGCGGACTATATGCGAGAACGCCGATATTGTTGTCTCGGCAAAAAGGCAATATTTCCTTTTCGATATCCCGCTCCAACATGTTGTACTTGGGCTGAAGTGATATTACAGGCGCGATTTCCAAAGCAGACTTCATTTGGCCTACGCTGAAGTTGCTGACTCCTATCGCCCTGATTTTCCCCTGCTCCTTGATACTGTTCAACCGCTCCATTGTCCTCTCAATAGGAGTTTTCGGGTCTGGCCAATGGATCTGGTACAGGTCGATCCTGTCCGTTTTTAACCTGCGGAGTGAATTGTCGATCTCTTCTGTTACCGATGAAGGCGAAAGATCGTGATATAACCCTTTGAGAGATTGCGATTTCCATCTCAACCCGCACTTTGTGGCGAGAGCCACCTCGTCTCTTCTGCCCTCTATGGCTTTTCCCACAACCTCCTCCGACCGGCCAAACCCGTATACCGGCGCGGTGTCAATAAGGTCCACCCCGCTATCCAGGGCCGTTTTGATGGTGGCGATAGACTCGTTTTCATCTCTTTGTGACCAGAATGGAGGGCCGCCTATGCCCCAGGTTCCAAGGCCTATTGGTGAGATGGTGATTTCACCTGTCCCCAATTTTCTTTTTTCCATAATTCAGAGCCAACATTATTGCTATTGAGGTTACGATCCAGATAGCTTAACATATCGCGCTTGTGGAGCCTTATTTTTGAAAAATAAGCTTTTTCTCCATATAAAACAGGCTAACCTATTGAAACGCAAGTCCTAACAGAGGACACAGGTATTCATCTCCTTAACCGCTAAGAGCCCTTTATCCTGAAAGTTAATGGCTATTTGCTTTCAGGTTACTTTTCAATTTTAAAAGGTTTCTTGCTATCTTACGTCTTGCCGCCAGCGGTTTATTTCTCCGACACCCGTCGATTTGGTCTGCATCTGGTGGAAAAAATTTACGAAAGATGATCGCAACATCCGAAATTAGCGTATAAATACCGCAATTGGCCTATATTAATAGCTATCGAGCGAAATATTTGCGTTTCAACTCTGGCAAAGGAGAAAAAGTATGTCCAACAGCGTATACAAAGTCATCGAAATCATCGGTACCAGCTCCACCTCATGGGAAGACGCCGCCAAAACCGCCGTGGAGCGGGCGGGGAAGAAACTTAAAGGGCTTAGAATAGCGGAAGTTGTGGAGCAGGATATGAAGATCGAAGACGGAAAAGTCACCGATTATCGTACAAAAATACGATTATCTTTTAAATACAACGATTGAAATAAATACAGGAATTAAAATATTTTTCGGGGTGAGGTTAAGGAAATAGCGGCGGCGATATCCATACTGTTCGCCTCTTGCTGAAACAGAGGATTTGTCTGCGGCCAGCCGATTAGAATGCAACCAGCCAAAAATTTGAGCGCATTTTTTATTTAATTGCTCAACAGGCGCGCGTTCAATATATAATCGGGATTTTATCAAAATCAAGAATGTCCGCTCTGAAACTTCGACCTGAAGACCTGGAGATCATGTACGCCCACGCGGCCGATCAGTTCCCAAATGAAAGTTGCGGTGTCGTTCTTGGCAAAGCGGACGAGCCGGAAAAAACCGAAGTCCGCAGGCTGACCAATATCCAGCGCCAGCTAAACAAACTTTATCCAGATTTATATCAGCGGGACGCCGATACGGGATACTTCGCCGACCCGAAAGAGCTGATCCGCGTGTTCAAAGACGCCGCCTCTGGCGGACTTGAAGTGATCGGTTTTTATCATTCGCACCCGAACCACGACGCCTACTGGTCGATCGAGGATCATAAGGCGGCCATGTGGGCAGGCACAGACGAGCCTTCGTTTCCGGACGCTTTTCATGTTGTTATTTCTGTCTACGATGGCGTTGTCAAAGGCGCGGCTATGTTCAGGTGGGATGCAAAAAGCAAAAGTTTCACTGAAAGCTCAATCGAATAAAGACCGATGACGAGAATTAACGTAGTTGAAGTCAAAGACCTGGAGGTTATCGTTCGTGGCTGTAAAATTTTGGACGGTATAACTCTTTCCATCGGCGCAGGCAGGTTCACCGGCCTCATAGGGCCCAACGGCGCCGGCAAAACAACTTTGTTGAAGGTTTTACTGGGGCTGATAAAACCGGCCGGCGGCACAGTCCGTGTGTTCGGGCACAAGCCGGGGCAAGCCCACAACCTTACCGGCTATGTTCCGCAAACCACGAATTTCGACAGCAGTTTCCCCGTATCGGCTCTTGATGTGGTGATGATGGGCATGCTGATAAAACAAAAACTGGGGAGGCCCGCAGGAAAGGGCGACAGGCAAGCCGCCGAAAAAGCGATGGAGCGAGCAGGTGTTTTAGATCTTTCAAATAAACGTTTTGGCTCCTTGTCGGGAGGAGAATGCCAGAAAGTCCTGATAGCCCGCGCGCTTTGCGGCCAGCCCCGGCTCCTGCTCCTCGACGAGCCGACGACAGGCATCGACGCCCTCTCCCAGGACAGTTTTTATACAATGCTAAAAAGCCTTATTGAAAATCTCAACATGACCATTCTTCTTGTGAGCCATGATATAGGCGTTATCACCAACATGGTCGATGACCTTATATGCATAAATCAAAAAGTGTACTGCCACGGGGCGCCCGCCGAGGTGTTGCGCGACGGCGTTGTCGGCCAGGCTTATGGATGCGAAGCGGAAATTCTCCTGCACGGTCATTCCACTCCCCACAGACTGCTCGGACAGCATGACGGACGCCAAGAGCTATAAAAATGCTTGAGATGATCTCGCACGGTTTCATGGCGCGCGCTTTCATGGCCGGAGCCATCATAGGGACACTTTGCGCGATCATCTCGGTTTTCATTGTGCTCAAAAAAATATCGTTCATAGGGGTCGGAGTCTCCCACTCAGCGTTCGGAGGCGTGGCCATCGGCGCTCTGCTTGGCATAAACCTCACAGTTAGCGTCTTTGTCTTCTCCACATTAGTGGCTCTTCTCATCGGCTGGCTGTCGAGAAGAAGCGGAGCCCACGAAGACATCAGCATCGGCGTTGTCTTCTCCTCGTCGATGGCGCTTGGGGTGGTGGCGCTGGGGCTAATGGAGGGATACAACATCGATCTGTTCTCGTTTTTATTCGGGTCGATCCTCGCCGTGTCCAACAACGATCTCTGGATCGCGCTTACGGCTTTATCGCTTGTCTCGCTCGTTATCTTTGCGTTGTTTAAAGAGCTATTGGCCTACTGTTTTGATGAACAATGGGCGAGGGTGTGCGGGATAAACGTAAACCGCCTCCAGGACACGTTACTTGTGCTGATAGCCGTGACCGTTGTCGTCTCGATAAAACTGCTGGGGATAATCCTCGTCTCCGCCCTTCTGGTCATGCCTGGCGCCATTGGCCACACACTTGCGGAGAACTACCGGGGACAATTTGTGAT
>DRJW01000302.1 GCA_011052055.1 Nitrospirota bacterium | reverse complement strand
TTTTTAACCTGCTCATCGAATACAACAGGAAGAAAAACGAGGAGCGCGGTTATGTGGAGATCAGCACGCCGCAGATGCTGGTGGAGGATTTATGGAAGACGTCGGGCCACGCGGATTACTACAGGGAGAATATGTATTTTTCCGAAGTGGACGAGAGGCAGTTCGCGGTCAAGCCGATGAACTGTCCCGGCGGCGTTCTTGTTTATAAAGAAGAGCTAAGATCATACCGCGACCTGCCGATGCGCGTATCGGAGTTCGGTCTGGTTCATCGCCACGAGTTGTCCGGCGTGCTACACGGGCTATTCAGGGTGCGCGCTTTTACACAGGACGACGCGCATATCTACTGCTCTTACGACGATCTGACGGACGAGATCGCCAACATAGTAGAGCATACCATCGAAGTCTACAAAGATTTCGGGTTCGAAGAATATGTCATCTACATCGCCACCCGTCCCGAAAAAGCGATCGGAAGCCTTGAGATATGGGAGAAAGCGACCAGCATACTCACCTCCGCGCTTTCTCGTCTGGGGCTCGATTATAAAATAAAAGAGGGAGAAGGGGTCTTCTATGGCCCGAAGATCGAGTTCAACATCAAGGACTGCATCGGCAGGCATTGGCAAATCGGCACCGTGCAAGTAGATTTCTTTTTGCCGGAGCGGTTCGGCGTCGAGTATATCGGGGCGGACGGAGAGCGGCACACACCGGCGATGGTGCACAGGGCCATATTCGGATCGCTGGAGAGGTTTATCGGTATTTTAATCGAGCAGACCACCGGCGCGTTCCCGGTCTGGATTGCGCCGACGCAGGCTATTGTCCTGCCGATCACCGATAACCAGAACGAATACGCCAGCGATCTGTTTAAGAGGATAAAATCAGAAGGGATAAGGTCTGAAATCGATCTTAGCTCCGAGCGGCTCCAGAAAAAAATCAGAAACGCCCAGTTACAAAAAATTCCATACATGCTTGTGGTTGGGGCAAAAGAAGCGGAAGAGGGGAAAGTCGCTGTCCGGCTTCGCGACGGAACCGATCTTGGCGCCATGCCGGTCGCCGATTTTATCGATACAGTAAAAAAACTTAACAAACCGGGCATACAAAACCTGTGGACAGAAAACCCGGACGCTAAAGGAGATTTATGAAATGGCGAAAGATTCTTCGTTTGATATTGTGTCCAAAATAGACATGGCCGAGGTGGTCAACGCTGTGAACCAGGCGACTGCCGAGATAAAGCAGAGGTACGACTTTAAAGGCTCCAAAGCCGAGATCAAGCTCGATAAAGACGCAGGCGCCATTACCATACTTGGTGACAGCGAGCCGCAGTTAAAAACCGTAATCGATATCATCCAGACGAAATTGGTAAAACGGAGCGTGCCGATAAAGGCGCTGGAATACGGGAATGTGGAGTCCGCCGCAGGCTCGATGAGCCGCCAGGTGATAACTTTCCAGCAAGGCATTCCGATAGAGAAAGCCAAAGAGATAGTGAAAATCATCAAGCAGATGAAAGCCAAAGTGCAAGGCTCCATCCAGGACGACCAGGTGCGCGTCTCCGGCAAGAAAAAAGACGACCTGCAAGCGGTGATGGACGAGCTGAAGGGAAAAGACCTCGGCATCCATATGCAGTTTGTGAACTACAGGTAAAATATTTATTAGAACAATCGCTAAGTAATTCTGCCGTTTAATAAATTTTCCACTATTTTTTAGCCCCATCGGGGCTATATTCCATAGCCCCGGACGTGAGTCCGGGGATGGCGAATAAATATAGCTCCAAGCCCTGTAAGGGCGATAGAAAGTTCCCTTTCGCCCTGCCGGGGCTTATGCCCCGCCGGGGCTTATTGTTGGCTTGCGCTATTCACCCTGGGGCTCGAAGCCCCAGGCTATTATATATTGTCCCTCCGGGACTTATGTCCCTCCGGGACTTATGGAAGTGGACATTACTTTTACAGGTTTCAATAGTCTGTTTTTCGAAAATAAGTTGAGTTTGTTTTTAAACAAACTATATGTTTGTGTTTAGTAGAGTTATATTTAGCAATATGCGCATAAAAATATTCGGCGTTGACGCTTTCACTGGTAAACCGTTCTCCGGCAATCCCGCCGCCGTTTGTCTTCTCACAAAACCGGCGCCGGATGGCTGGATGCAGGCTGTGTCAGCGGAGATGAACCTGTCGGAGACGGCTTTCGTAAAAAGCATGGGCGGCGGGGAATACAACCTGCGCTGGTTCACGCCAAAAGTCGAGGTCGACCTTTGCGGTCACGCGACCCTGGCCTCGGCCCACATTCTCTGGGAGACGGGAGAGTGCAGGGCAGATCGGATAATTTTCAATACAAAAAGCGGACAGCTCACAGCCGTTCGCGCTGGTGGCTGTATAGAGCTGGATTTTCCGCAAGTTCAACCTGAACCCGCCCCGGCGCCAGCAGGTTTACTCGAAGGACTGGGCGTCGAAAAGCCAATAAACGTGGCAAAAGCCGGCCCAGATTATCTTGTCGAACTCGGCTCTGAAAATGAGATCAGGAAATTGAAACCTGATTTCGCGCGGCTAGGTTCCATCGATATGCGGGGCGTGATAGTGACGGCAAGAGGCGATGATACGGATATCGATTTTGTCTCCCGTGTCTTCGCGCCCTCCGCCGGGATAGACGAAGACCCGGTCACAGGCTCCACCCATTGCGCTCTCGGCCCATACTGGCTGAATAAAATGAATAAAAAGCAATTCAGAGCGCGGCAGGTCTCAAAACGTGGAGGGGAGGTCGGAGTAAAGCTCGAAGGCGACAGGGCGATCTTGTCAGGCAAAGCGGTGACGGTGTGGGCGGGTTCGCTGATTGTGGAGCAAGGCCATTAATTTTTTTTATACTTCAACACAACTATCCGGTTCTGGGCGGTATCCGCGACGTAGATAACGTTGTCCTTGCCGACGGCCACCCTCGTTGGCGAATAAAGCCCTCCGCTCCCCTCCGATTT
>DRJW01000301.1 GCA_011052055.1 Nitrospirota bacterium | reverse complement strand
GAAGGGGAAAGCTCCGGCCGGGAGGCGGCCAGCAAGGAGCGGGGCGGATGGAAAACCGCGATGGAGCCGGGCGTCGAGGCGGAGTGGCGAAAACTTCAGGATAAAACAGACAAAGCGGGCGCCCAACATTTAATCTGGGGCAAAATCATCGATTACCGAATTGTAATAAAGAATAATTTTCTGAATCTGGACAATCTTGCGGGCCATCTGATGGCGCTGATGGAAAGGATAGACAAGGTTGCCTCCAGAAAGAGCGATTTTCTCGCCATCACATCCATGATAGAGTCGGCCCGTGTCGCCGATAAGGATTCAGGCCTGTCTACGGTTTCAGAGAAGCTTCGCGTTCTGGCTGGCGATATTTCCAGGGCCGAAGAAAAAGCAAGTTTCCAGGCCGCTTCTTTTAAGGCGAGCACATCGAGTATCGCCGCTATTTTAAAGAGCGAATAATTTTGGGAACCTTTAAAACGTGATGGTTATATGATCAAAGAAGAATTGTTTAACGAGGGTGGCCGCCGTTGGATTTATTTTGGGCGGGATACTGGTCGGCCATCTACGTTGATCGATACGAACGAGTATCTGGTTGTCGACGGCGACGCCGGGCTTCTGCTCGACCCTGGCGGTATGGAGATTTTTCCGTCTGTTGTATCGGCTGTTTCAAGAGAAATAAGCCTGGAGAAAATAGAGACTATTTTCGCGTCTCACCAGGATCCGGATATTGTCTCCTCGTTATCGTTATGGTTCTCTTTGAATAATGATATCAAGGTGTACGCGCCCGCAACCTGGACGCTGTTTATCCCGCACTTCGGCGGCGCCAGAGAGATAAACGCGATTCCGGACGAGGGTATGATTCTGCCCCTTGGCGAAAGCTCCGATATTCAGCTGATTCCCAGCCATTATGTTCATTCATCAGGCCAATTTACCGTGTACGACCCGGTGGCGAAAATATTGTTTAGCAGTGATATCGGCGCGGCTCTTTTGCCTGAGGATTACACAGATATTTTTGTGAAAGATTTCGACAAGCATATCGTGTATATGGAAGGATTTCATAAGCGGTGGATGCCTTCAAACAGGGCCAAGAACGCCTGGATAGAGCGGGTGAACGGGCTTGATATCGAGTATATGTGCCCTCAGCACGGCGCTGTTTTTAAAAGAGAGGACACACAACGTTTCCTGCTGTGGTTTAAAGAGCTCGAAGTAGGATCCGCCGCCGAAGTGGAGATGAACCTGACCCATGAATCGAAATAATCTTTTTGGAGGCTCTCTTAAGCTTTGGCTCTCGCCGCCAGATGCCTGGCCACGAACCGTTTGCGCTCTCTTTTATCGGGCCACAAAACCAGCATGGAGCCTAACCCGATAATCACACCGCCAAGCCAGAGCCATTTCACAAGCGGGTTGACATGCGCTTTGAACGTGGCCGATCCGTTTTCGTTTAAGGCGGCGAAAATCAGATAAAGATCTTCTTTGTAGGTTGTACGGATCGCCACTTCTGATGTCGGCTGGGGGCTCATGTTACCCCTCACGTCTTTTGTGTAATGTATATTGCGCTCTGGAAGAGCGTATCCGAGTTTCTCGCCGTTTTTCTCGACGAGCATGGTGGCTACGACTTTGTCGAGAGTCTGCTTGGGGCGTGTATGGTCAGATTTAACATATGTGAGGGTATAGTCGCCGATTTTCATTATCTCACCTGGGAAAAGCGCGGCCTGTTTTTCCAGGTTGTACCATGAGCCGGTGAACCCCACGAACATCAGTATGACGCCTATATGGATGACGTATCCCCCGTAACGCCTCTTGTTGCGCCCGAACAGATTAATAAAAGCCGCTATAATATTTTCCTTGCCGCCGACCGCCCGCGCGCGGACT
>DRJW01000300.1 GCA_011052055.1 Nitrospirota bacterium | reverse complement strand
ATGTGTTTAAGGCGATCCCAGAAGTCGAGCTGGCGGAGTTTGAGCAAAACCAGATGATGGCCCGGTGCTGTGGGGCGGGCGGAGCCGCAAAAAAAGTGTTTCATGAAAACGCCATAAAAATGGGACGGATAGCCATCGACGAGGCAAGAGAGCTCGGCGCAAAAAAACTGGTTCTATCTTGTCCGGCCTGCTACCAAAAGGTGAACGAATCGAAAGAAGGCTACGCGGATGATATCGAAGTAATCGATATCATGGAGCTTTGCTCACAGCACATTAAAAACGATGGTGTTTAGCGGTGAGCCGGGGATCAGAATGACCAGTGGGTCAGAATGATCAGCCGATAAATCTTCTGATTCGGGGTAAAAATTCGTCCTCCATCAATGGCTTTGTGATAAAGTCGCTGGCTTGCATCTGAAACGCTTTTTCACGAAGGTGTATATCGGTTCCTGTCATTATTATCACCGGAACTGATTTTATCGCCGGATTGCTCCTTACATGCTCCAGTAGTTGCAGGCCGTCCAAAACGGGCATGCTGATATCTGTGATAATCAGATGCGGAACAAAAAGTTTTAATATTTCTATAGCCTCACTTCCATTTACCGCTTGTTTTATGTAAACGTCAAGAGGATCGACGTAAGCTTTAATCATGCCTCTCACCCGTTCATCGTCGTCAACTATCAATATTTGCGGTTTGATGTAGGGCAATTTGGCGAATAAAACAGTTCCCTCTCCAATTGTTGACTCGGCATACAATTTTCCTCCATGCGCCTGCATGATCTCATAAGAATATGGAAGGCCAAGACCAGAGCCTTTTTCCCCTGCGGTTCCTACAGTGGAGGTTTTGTCCTCTTGCGCAAAAAGCTTGCACAGTGTTTTGGAGTCGATACCAATTCCTGTATCTGACACGGCGATTATTGATTTTTTGTTGTCTGGCGCAAAAAGCCTCACCAGATCCCCTTTATCGCAAAATTTGATGGCATTGGAGACGAGGTTGCCGATGACTTCGCTAAAGTAAGTAATGTCAGCGTAAAGCCTGGCATTCGCCGGAATATCGTTGACGAGGGTTATCTCTTTCGCCTGCGCCATGAAAAGCATATTTTGAACCACGTCTTCCCCAATCAAATTGGCGTTTGCAAACCTCGGCTCCAATAAAATACTTCCGGTCTGCATTCGGGTCAGGTCGAGCAGTCCATCAATCATATTCAGTTGATGATCTGTGGTTAAAATCATCCGGTTTACAATATCCTCATGCTCTGGACATAACGTATTTTTTGTATCAGATTTCAGGAAATTCAGAAAACCGGTGATTGACGAGATTGGCGACCGCAGATCATGGGAGGCAAGCGAGACAAATTTGTCCTTCAGTTTCGTGGCGGCTTCCGCCGCTTCCTTCGCGGCTATAAGCGCCTTCTCCGCCCGTTTGCGATCTGTTATATCCTGGACAGTTCCGATCATTTTCACAGGACGCTCAGCCTGATCGAGGATGAGCTCTCCAATATCATGAACCCATCGTTCTTGCCGGTCATTCAGCCGGATAATCCGGTACTCTTTATCAAACCTGGCGCCTTTGGCTAGAACGTGGTTTGTGAAATAGCTTTTTATCTCCTCCCTTTGATCTGGATGTATGATATTGAGCCATCCCTCAATATTCACAATATACTTCGGGTTGTTTATGCCATATATCCGGTCGTGAATAATGGAGGTTGAGCATATTCCAGAGGGGATATCCAGAGTGTATGTTCCAAGATTGGCTACTCTTTGCGACTCTTCAAGCTGGCGGGAGCTTTCCCGCAGCGCCTCCTCATTTCTGATGCGCTCGGTCAGGTCAACAAACGAAGTTATATTAGACACTATCTTTCCATTTTCATCCTTGACCATAGAAGAGGAGAAATGCGCTATAAATGTAGAGCCATCTTTTCTTATCGTAAGGAATTCACCTTCATGCTCACCCTTTTCACTTAATATTTTCTGGATGGCTCCTTTCAGACGATCTTCGGCTCTTAAAATAGAAGAGTTGCGTCCCAGAAGCTCTTTTTCGGCGTATCCCCACAGTTCACACATTTTCTGGTTCACATATGTTATCTCAAAATCAGGGCTGGTCATCATCATTGCATCCATGGATGAATCGATGGCATGGTTTTTAAGCAATAACTCTCTTTCAGTCCTTTTGCGCCCTGCCAGCCGCCCAAGCTGTGAGGCGAGATGTTTGACGGTATCAAGCAATAATTGATCCGGCTCCACCGCTGTTGTGGTAAAAAACTCCAGAACGGCGACTACATTTTCTCTTTCCATCACCGGGAAAGCAAAGCCGGCCTTCATGCCGATATCCTCCGCGATTTTCGCTCTTGGGAAATTTGTATCCATGGTCACATCTTTGATCCAGACTGGCTCGCCGCTCTTATATACACGCCCCGGCAAGCCAACGCCAGGAGGGAAAGCGCTTTCCATCGTTACTTTTAGAAAAGCGTCAAACCGCTCAGGTTTTTTCATGCGCCACAAGTCTGTAGGAACGCAACCCCCCTCATCATCCGGTATATAAACGTGCCCTATTTCCCATCCAGTGTAGCCGCATACTTCGCTAAGGCAGGTGAGCATCGCCTCATCCACAGTGGAAGCCTCGTTTGCGGAGACCGCTATCTTCTGGATAAGCTTAATCTCGTCGGTACGGCTATTGACAAGCTCTTCAAGATGATCGCGGTGTTTTAAAAGCTCCTCCTCCGCCCGTTTGCGTTCGGTGATGTCTATCATTACGCCGCGTGTGCTGATAGGCTTCCCGTCTTTCTTTACTACCTGAACGATATCCCGAAGCCAGACTATCCGTCCCTTCGCAGATACCATCCGGTATTCAAATTCATGATCCTCCCCGTTTTCAAAGGCCTTTGTACAGAAGTTAACAGTACTTTTGCGATCTTCATGGTATATATGCGACTCCATAAAATCTTTCTCGTACCACCGCTCAACCGGATAACCAAGAATTTCCCTGGCTTGACCACTTACGAAAGTAAAAATATTTTCGATGGGATCGAACTCCCACGCGATGACTTTTGTCCCCTCCACTATTAGCCGATAGCGCCCTTCACTTTCGCGTAGCTCCTCCTCCACCTTCTTGCGCTCGGTGATGTCGCGGATTATGGAAGT
>DRJW01000299.1 GCA_011052055.1 Nitrospirota bacterium | reverse complement strand
TCAGCGAATGAACCGGGTAGAAAGAGACAAAGCGGGAGTTATCGGTCGAGTTGACGATGGCCACAGCCTGCAGGGTCGTAAGCGGAGAATATTCGTAACTGGCTCCAATCGCCATGTATCTTTTGCCCAGGTAGAGATTTTGCGCTCCACTGTCTCTTGACAGCTCAGAATATTCATCGGCGCTATTTTTTCCGGCGCCATGATAAAAATAGATCGCGCTTGCGGTAAGCCTTCTGGTAAAGCGTCTCTCCACTTCGACAACGAACTCATCACTCGATTTTTTACTGGTGTCATCCGGCCTTGCGTGATGGCCTTCGGCTCGTATTGATAGCCACCCGCCGAGAATTTCGCCCTGCGCCGATCCTCCCAGAATCGTCGAGTTTTTGACAGAGCCCCCCAGCGCGGTCAGCTCAAAATCAGCGATCACCGTAGACACTCTCGCAAGAGAAGACGATCTTATCGAGGAAGTTTGCCCGCTGTAACCGTTGGAAGTCGAGCCGTTGGCAGAGTAGCCAAGCACACTCAAAAAGGTAAGTTGCGTCAGGGCGCCTAACCGTATTTCGACCCTGGCCGCATCCACCCCCGGTTTGTAGGTTCTGAAAAATGTCTGCGCTGAAAACGGCGCGAAAAAATCGTTGGGCGTGAAATAAAACGCAGTGGCGAGGTTGACCGGCTGTCTTCCAAGCTTGATGTCCACCCTGTCAAAAGAGAGCGTCAGGTTCAGGCGGTCTATCCCGGCCAATCCTGAATTATTCTTCTCATCCAGATACCTTGTCTCAAGCCAGGCGCTCCGCTCTGCGCCGGTGGTTGTTGTATCTTGCGAGAAGGCGCCTTTAGAGCTATTGTTGACAACGAGGCTATAAGCGTTTAGCTCCATAGACAATCCCTCTCCAACTTTTCCGAAAAAAAGCAGGCGCGCAATGCCCCACGCGCTTGTGTCCGTCTTGTCAGGGTAAATTATCCTGTTGTCCGGGTTGCGGAGCGCGGCGCCTGTCAAACGGATGAATCCGCGCATGTCAGTCGAGCTTGAGCCGTCATTCCATTCGTAAAATGCGATAGCCGTACCGGCGGAGAAAAACAGGATAAAAGAAGTGATAGACACTATGAGCGCTTTGCGGCGCATCAGTTTTTCGCCTCGTCGCCCACCAGTTTGCCGTCGCGCATTGTCATGATTCTTTTTGCCCGCCGCATGACCCGCTCGTCGTGAGTGGAGAAAAGAAAAGTGACCCCCTTCTCCTGGTTCAGCTTTTCCATAAGGTCCAAAAGGGCGCCTGCGGTGGCGGAATCCACGTTGGCCGTAGGCTCGTCGGCCAGCACAATGGCAGGCTCCGGGGCGATGGCCCTGGCGATGGCCACTCTCTGCTGTTGTCCGCCAGAGAGCTCGTCTGGCCGCCTGTTTTCCATCCCCTCCAGCCCCACCTCTTTTAAAAGGGCCATAGTCCTCTCTTTGCGCTCCGCCCTGGGGACACCCTGCAGGTTAAGGACGAACTCGGCGTTCTCATACGCCGTTAATACCTGGACAAGGTTGTAAGCCTGGAAGACAAACCCTATCCGGTCGCGCCTAAGACGGCTAAGCTCGGTTCGCGACAGGTCTCTTAAGTTTCTATCTTCTAGCATGACATCGCCAGAATCGGGAATATCGAGGGCTCCGATGAGGTTTAAGGTAGTGGTCTTGCCAGACCCGGACGGCCCGCACAACGCCGAGAACTCGCCTTTGCCGATTGCGAGCGTAAGAGCATCCACCGCCTTGACCTCCATCCGCCCCTGCTTATATATCTTAGTTACAGAAGAGAGCCGGACGATAGGCGTGTTCGAGTTTTTTTCAATCATTGGTAATTTAGATATTCATCCTGTTTGTCGTTGCGAGGAGCAAATGCGACGTGGCAATCTCCAGCGTCTCGCCAAACATTTCCCCGCCCGTGAGGGGAGGGGCTGGGCCATGCCCGTAACGGGGTGGTGTAAAACGTCATCCCGCGCTTGACGCGGGATCTCGGAGACCCCGGCTCTTGGAGGCCGGGGTGACAGGATGATAGGAGGGCCTGGGCTGTACCGCCTTGGGGGGGGAGGATTGAGGTGGGGGTGGCAGTTGTCATGCCGGACTCGATCCGGCATCCCGCAGACCCCATATCGGTGTCCGTGGTGACGAGAGGAGGCGCCACATCAACATAATCCTGAATCGCATATAAGAAATCTTTATCCCCCCATTTTCTTCAGAAGCTCTCTGGCTTTTTTCTTGTACCGGTCGTCGAGGTGATCTGCTTTCGGAAGCATAAGCGTTATGCGAAGGTTTTTAACCGCCTCATCTTTTTTGCCCATCGTATCGTAAGTCAGGCCGAGTTCGTAAAAGATCCGGGGAAATTTATCGTTTAGCTCGGCAGATTTTAAAAGCTCCCTTAACGAGTCTTCGTTCGTCCCGTCCGGCAGGCCCCCGAAGAACGTTTTTGCGAACGCTTTTAAAAACCAGTTCAGGTTTGCGATCTCCCGGTAGTAGATACCCAGAAGAAGATGCGGCCGGAAAAGGTTTGGATCGATCTTCACCGCTTTGCTTGCGTTGACCTCGATGGAGCGCGACAGCTTGACCTTTTCTTTTCCTCCGCGAAGCTCGGCGATCTTTCCGTTGGCCAATGCAAGGTAATAGTACGACTCGGCCCTGTCCGGGAAATTTTCTATCATCATCTGCGCGTTACTGGCCGCCTTAAGATAGAACTCCTCAGATTCTTTCGAGTCGATATCCTCGCCCGTGTCGATATAGGCGCGGATAGTTTTAAGAGTCGCCTCGAAATTTCCTGGGACGGCCAAATGCGCGTTTTTATACTCCTCAAGCGCTTTGGCGTTATCAAACATGGCGTAATACTCATCCCCAGCCTTTAAAACGGTCTGAAGATCATCCTGGGCCACGGCGAGGCTTGCGGTGATAACAATAAAGAATGAAACAATTAAAACTCTCATGGCCCGGTCTCCTTTTTATTATTTATGGGAACCTCTAAAAAGCGCTTTCGTAGCGAAATCGAGCGAAAAGTTGTCAGGCGAGGCGGCGAGACAAAATAGCCGCAAGCGTAGTGGTAACTACTCTGAGGACGATTTTGACTCGTCAACGAAGCATGGCGTCTTTTAAGCCGATTGTAGCAGAAATGGATTTTTAGAGGTTCCCTTATCTCTATCCATTTGCGGGTTATCGTCATTTGCCAAATTTTGCAAGACCCTGACAGTCGAAAATGATATAGGCCAGGTATCCGGCAAGCGTAGGCACGAAAAATGTGCAGGCAAGCCGGACAAGGGTAAACCTCCAGCCCAGTATTCCCACTTCCAGTGGAATCCTTGTCACCGCCAGCAGAAGCCATCCGGTCACATAGGCGACCAGCGGGCCGACACAGGCCCCGGCGCCCATGAGCCCTGCCGCGATGGGGAAACTTACAAACGGGCCGCCGGGGGTCAACGCGCCCGCCACCGTGCCAACCAAAACTCCGCGAAACCCGGAGCCTTCCCCGATCCAATGGGCTATAAATTCGCGCGGGATCAAGGCCTGCGCCATTCCTGCCACCATAAAAGCGAAAACCAATAGCGGCAGGAGTGAAACAAGCATCCCGAAGCCTGTTTTTATTCCCTCGATATGCTCTCCCTGCCCCCTGAAGTGGCCGATAATCATCAGCGTTACGGCGATCACGCCCATGACCAGAGTCGAGGCGACCATGTTTGAAGTTTTCATTCGTTACGTTCCAGAAAAATTTTAACTAAACTATTTTAAGGTTTTCAACCGGCGCGACCCTCCCCGCCTTGAACGCAGGATAAAGCCCAGCCAGTATGGTTAAGGCGAAGACCCCGGAGAGGATGGCGGCCACGCTTTGCTTGTATAGCCGGTATTTCATGATCGGATCGATCAGTACGCCGCCTACATCCGCGCCATCCTCCACCAGCGAGCTTAAGTCTATCCCGATGTTGGACATATATATATAGGCCGGAATCGTAATTAGCGCTCCCATTATAACTCCTAAAAGACCGAGCCAGAACGACTCTAAGAGAACCAACCTGAAAAGCCGTCCGGGCGTCATGCCAACCGCCATCATGATCCCGAACTCCCGTTTGCGCTCAAGCACACTCATAAACATTGTGTTTAAAATCCCTGCGGCGATTACAAGCCCCACCAGAAACTGTGAGAGGTAATTCATCCTACGGTCTATGGCGATGATCCCGGCCATGTCCGCCTGCGTCTGGCTCCATGTCAGGATATCCACGCCTTTCATTGCGAGCGAAGATGCGATGACATCCCGCATTTGACCGGCGAAACGCTGGTCGTCTATAAAGACGGAGACCAGCGTAGCCTCGTCTGGCCCATAATGGAGAATCGAGCGCATCTTGTCTATTGGTATCAGCGCAATGGAGCCGTCCACCGCGTCTACGCCGGTTTTAAAAATCCCGGAGATTCTGCCAACTTCGCTTACTATCTCCCCGTTGATATCGGTGGTGGTGTAGACCAGTTTTTTGCCGACACGAAGGTTCATCTTTTTCGCCATTTTCCATCCGACCACCACTTGGCGCCCATCGGTTTTATCGAGCATGGAGCCTTCCACCATAGAGCGGAGATAGATGTTGTTTTCAGGAGATTCCTGGGACGGGTCGACGGCGATAAACACGCCGCCCACGCTTTTGGCGGCGCTGGCGAACATGGCCTGCCCGGTTATCCTGACTATGGCGTCGGTGACGCCTTCGATTTTGAGCGCCTTTTCTCTTATAGCGTTCGCTCCGCCGATCCGCTTTTGAAGAGTGGGGCTAAGGTTGTACCCTTCCGGCTCCACCGTAACATGGCCGAAACCCATAGTGGCGCTGGTGTTTATCATGTTTGTGTATGCGTAATCGCCTGTCGCGGTAAAGGCGACAGAAAAGAAAACGCCTCCTGCGACTGTAAACGCCGATATGAGGGTTCTTCGCTTTCTTCGCGACAGGTTTCGCCAGGTCATCGTGAAAAGCATGCGCCAGATTACCTCGTCTATTGATGATGGATGGCTTTCACCGGCTGGATTACCGCCGCCTTTACGCCTGGATATATCACGGCGATCCCTACGATCAATAGCAGAAATTCGAGAGGCATGGTCACCGTGTCGAAAGTCACATGTGTATACCAGACCGGATCCAGCGCCACGCCCCCGATGGACGACTCGACCGCCGATCCGGTCCATGTCGAAAGATCGATCCCGTAAGTCTGGAAATGCAAAGAGAGCGCAAGCCCGGCGGTAAACGCGATAACAGAGGCGATAGAGGCCTGGAGTAGCGCTTCGGCGAAAACGACGGCGATGATCTGTAATGGCGACACGCCGATGGCTTTCATCACGCCGAACTCCCGGATTCTCTCGAACACGCTCATCAGCATAGCGTTTAGCACGACCATGCCGATGGCCGAATATATTATAAGGAGCGTTATTATCGTCCCCGCCTTGGCGTTATCTATGAGCCTTGCCACCACCGGCAAAAGCTTGCGCCAGCTCAATGTTTCGTAACCTTGCGCTGTCTGGCTCACCATTTTCACCGCAGTTTTTAATTCGATCCGCATGTTACGTGTGGAAACCGCTATTTCGTGCGCTCCTTGCGGCATCACCATGACCTCCCTGAAAGCGTCGTCGGTCATGAAAAAACCGGCGCGGTCGATTATTTCGCCAACCGATTTCAAAATTCCCCGCGCAATATACAGGTCGTTAGCCATCGAGCCGTCGGCCGCCTGGCTTATTATTATCAGCTCGTCGCCCACGCCGACTCCAAGAGTCCGGGCCAGTTTTCCGCCGATCACCACTCCATGCTTATCCGCTTTATCAAGCCACGCTCCTTTTAATATATGTTTATACAATTGAGTGACCGTCGGCTCTTTTTCCAAATTCATTCCCCGCAGGTTGATTCCAGAAGAAGCCTTGCCGGAGGCGGCCAGGCCATAGCCATACAGCCTCGGCGAAGCGGCGAAACCCATCGCTTCAAGTTTTTTGATGATCTGCCCTGCGTTATCTATCCGATTATAAAGGTCAGGGTCGTCACGGTATCCTTTGGCGTGTATCTGTATGTTCCCGGTGTTCATCCCGACGGTGTTGCGCTCGAAAGTCTCTGTGAACCCTTCGAGCAAGGAGAGATAAAAAATCATTATCGTCCCGGCGAAAGCCATCGCCCCTGTCGTGACTATCGATCTGGTTGTGTTGCGGCTCAATCCGCGAAGGGCGAAAGGGAGTATCTTCATCCGGCGGTCCTTGCGGTTATCTTCGTTTCAGGCGCGCGATAGAAAAAAAAGCGTCGTCCAGGCCGATATTGAATTTTATTTTTTCATATACAAGCTCGGTGAACTCATCCGGTTTGTCTTGCGGCGTAACGCGCAAAACAGTGGGAAACAGCCTGTCGTCCATGATTTCAGGTTTGCTAAAAGTCATTGTCCGGATCAGTTTCATATCTTCGTCGAAATAAAGCGCTCTTAACGGAAGATGATCGGAGCGCACCAGATAAACGATTTCCCCCCAGACAACGGCCGCGTCAGGTTTTGGAGTCAAGGTAAATTCTATGACATCAACTCCCTCCCTTTTTCCCTCGAAGGTAATATCGGCCTCATAGTCGTCCGACAGGCGGGACTCTTTCACCAGGTCGTCGTTTGTGAAATGGCTTCCCATCCACGAGCTCATCATCATCCCGGCGGTCAGGCGTACGGTCCGGTCGGTTCTGGGGAGATAAGAGTAGACGCTCGATCCAGATTTTAGCGAGGCCGTGCCCTTCTCGCGGAGCGGAGTGAGGATAACAACAAGGGAGCTGTCTTTGCCCTTCGACCAGCCCTCCATTTTCATTTTTCGTGTGTAATGCCTGGTTTTTATCATCATCGATATCACGGCGTGAGAGGATTCACCGCGCCACAGGTCATCGACTTCGCGCAAGATTACCCCGGCCCGCTCTTTTGAAGCCTCATCCGCCCACGCGCCATTGCACACAGGCAGGAGAGCCGCAAGGCATAACCATGGAAAAGCGCGGCACAACAACGCCATTGCGATGTCCTTTTAAACATTTCAGGAGCTTTATAACAGTTATAACACGCAGACAAGCTG
>DRJW01000298.1 GCA_011052055.1 Nitrospirota bacterium | reverse complement strand
GACAACGGGCCGTTGATTAAAATCGGCGACGCATTGATCGGTGTGTCGATATGCGAGGATATCTGGGTTGAAAACGACATCCTCCGCAGTCAGGTGGCGGACGGGGCCAATCTACTCTTAAACCTTTCGTCGTCGCCATACCGCCTCGGCGCCGGAGGGGAGCGCCATACCCTGGTCGCGGGCCACGCGAAAAAACTGAATACTCCTCTGGCCTACTGCAACCTGGTGGGAGGGCAGGACGAGCTGGTTTTCGACGGAGGATCGTTCGTTACGGACGCGAACGGCGAAGTGACCGCATCCGCCGAATATTTCAGGGAAGATATCCTGATCGCCGACATAATATTGAAAAAACATCCGGCGGCTCGACGCCCCACAGCGGTGGGGCGCGATATCATCGAACTTGCCCCCAGCCTGAAGGAAAAGCCGGAGACGCCTGCTGTTAATCGCCGTAAAGCGTTATCCGAGGATGAGGAGGTTTACGAGGCGCTTACCCTGGGCGTTCGCGACTACGCAGGTAAAAACGGTTTCGATACGGCAGTCATCGCCCTTTCCGGCGGCGTGGATTCGGCGCTGACCACAGCCATCGCCGTCGATGCGCTGGGCCCTGAAAATGTAAAGACCGTCTATATGCCCTCCCCCTACTCGTCGCCAGAATCAGAGTCGGACGCAAAACGGCTTACGGACGGTTTACAATCAGGCGGCGTTGAGATGATGACTCTCCCCATTGGAGGGGCCATGAACGAATATGACAAGGCTCTTGCCGGCGTTTTCAAAGGAGAGGAGCCTGGACTGGCCGAAGAGAACATCCAGGCCAGAATCCGGGGGGCGATGTTGATGGCTCTTTCAAACAAGTTCGGCTGGCTTGTCCTGACCACCGGAAACAAAAGCGAGATCGCCGTGGGATACTGCACCCTCTACGGCGACACGGTTGGAGGGTTCGCCGTGCTAAAAGACCTGTTCAAAACAAGGGTTTACCGGCTTTGCAGGTGGAGAAACGCAAAAGCGGGGACCGATATTATCCCTCAATCGATCATTGAAAAGCCGCCCAGCGCAGAGCTTCGCCCCGGTCAGCTCGACACCGATTCCCTGCCGCCTTACGATCTGCTCGACCCCATTCTGGCCGAGTATATAGAGCATGATAAAAATATTGATGAAATCAGAAAACTGGGGTACGTTAAGCGGCTCGTCATTGATGTCATAAGGATGGTTGACACGAGCGAGTATAAGCGAAGGCAGGGGCCTCTGGGCGTGAAGATCACTCCAAAGGCTTTTGGGCGGGACAGAAGAACCCCGGTCACCTGCAGGTTTATCGACCAATAGCAGTAATAAAGAAGTAGCGTAATGAACCTTGTCCCAAAAGCGATGTTTCTTACTAACGGAGTGGGAACCCATAAAGAAGAGCTGAGATCTTTCGAGCTTGCCCTGCGGGACGCGGGAATCGAGAAATGCAACCTGGTTTATGTCTCATCCATTCTTCCGCCTAAATGCAAAATCATCTCCCGGCGAGAAGGGCTCAAGCGGCTAAAACCGGGTCAGATAAATTTTTGCGTCATGGCCCGCACCGGAAGCAACGAGCCGCACAGGCTGGTGTTCTCATCCATAGGATGCGCCGTCCCCTCCAACAAGGACGGCTACGGTTATCTTAGCGAACATCACGGGTTCGGCCAGACGGAGCAGGTAGCGGGCGATTACGCGGAGGATCTCGCCGCCGCGATGCTGGCCTCCACCCTGGGAATCGAGTTCGACGAGGACAAGGCGTGGGATGAGAAAAAAGAAGTTTTCCGCATGTCGAACAAAATTGTGCGGACAAGAAACATTACACAGTCGGCCATTGTCAAAAAAGGATATACAACGGTAATTGCGGCGGCCATGCTGTTGCTTTAGCGTTACTCTTGCGTCAACAGCTCCGCTATCTGAATCGCGTTGAGCGCCGCGCCTTTACGAAGCTGATCGGAGACAACCCACATGTTAAGGCCGCAGGCTACCGTCTCGTCGCGCCTGATGCGCCCCACATACACCAAATCTTTCCCGGTGGCTTTAGTGGCCAGCGGATAGAGCGATTTGTCCGGATCGTCCATCACCTCGACTCCGGGAGCTTTCGACAATATATCCCTGGCCTGAGCCGGGCTCATCTCCCGCTCGAACTCGATATTCACCGATTCGGAATGACTGCAGAAAACCGGGACACGGACGCAGGTCGCCGAAACCTGTATCGATTCATCCCCCATGATCTTGCGTGTCTCATGCGCCATTTTCATCTCTTCTTTCGTATACCCGTCATCTAAAAAAACGTCTATGTGCGGAATACAGTTAAACGCTATCTGGTGCGGAAACTTTAGCGGCTCGATATCCTGAAAACTGAAAATGTCCCTGGTCTGCTGGCTCAACTCATCCATCGCCTCCCGGCCCGCCCCGGAGACCGCCTGATACGTGCTCACCACCACTCTTTTGACCCCGGCTGTATCGTGCAACGGTTTTAAAGCCACAACCATCTGGATGGTCGAGCAGTTCGGGTTCGCGATTATTCCATTATGCTCGTGTATCGCCTCCGGGTTTACCTCCGGCACAACCAGCGGGGTGTCCGGCTCCATACGAAACGCGGAGGAATTGTCTATCACAATGGCCCCGGCGTCCACCGCCGAGCCTGCGAACTCCAGGCTACGAGCCGCTCCTGCTGAAAAAAAAGCGATGTCGATCCCGGAGAACGATTCATGGTTAAGCTCTTCGACCGTCCACTTCTCGCCCTTGAAGTCTATCTCCATGCCAGCCGACCGGCCAGAGGCCAATGGGAGCAGATTGTTCACCGGGAAATCGCGCTCCTCCAGAATTTTTATCATCTCCTCGCCCACCACACCGGTGGCCCCGGCGACGGCGACGTTGTAATACTTGCTTTTCATTATTTGTACCAACTAAATATTAAATCAAACAGGTGATACCAGACTACATTGCGAAATCATCCAACCCTTCCCATCCCTTCTACTGGAGTCGAGTGGCTGGGTGGCGCCCATAACGGGGAGCATTCAACTAAAAAAACCTTTCCCTCTCCCTCGACGGGAGAGGGCGGGGTGAGGGCGGGGTGAGGGCGCATAAGATCGTTCACCCCCACCTAACCTCCCCCCTCAAGGGGGAGGAATTTAATGCGATGACAGTTATACTCCTTATTTAATGGCTTCGGCTACGATCCTGCCCATCTCTTTTGTTCCCACAAGTTTCATCCCTTCCGTATGGATGTCCGGCGTCCTCGCGCCAGAGTCTAGCGCTGTCACAACAGCCCGCTCGATATCGCCCGCCGCTTGTTCTTCGTTGAACGTATATTTTAACATCATCGCCACCGATAATATCGCCGCGATCGGGTTTGCTTTGTCCTGCCCTGCTATATCAGGCGCAGAGCCGTGCACCGGCTCATACATTCCTTTGTCCGCGCTCAACGACGCGGATGGCAACATGCCTATGCTCCCGGTCAGCATGGCTGACTCGTCAGAGAGGATATCCCCGAACAGGTTGGTCGTGACGATAACATCGAACTGCCTGGGCCATCTGACCAACTGCATAGCGCAGTTATCGACATACATGTGGACAAGCTCCACATCGGGGTAGTCCTTGTGGACTTCGGTAACGACGCGCCGCCACAACTCTGTGCTTTCAAGCACGTTGGCCTTGTCGACCGAGCATACCCGGCCGCTTCGCTTACCCGCAGTCTCGAACGCGACCCTGGCTATCCGCTCTATCTCCGGCGTAGTGTAGACAAGGGTATTAAACCCCCTCTCAGTCCCGTCGGACAGTTTCTCCACTCCTTTGGGCTGGCCAAAATAGATACCGCCGACTAACTCGCGCACAACCATAATGTCTATCCCGTCCACAACCTCGCGTTTTAACGAAGATGCGTCCGCCAACGCCGGGTAGACACGGGCTGG
>DRJW01000297.1 GCA_011052055.1 Nitrospirota bacterium | reverse complement strand
TGAAAGACGCTCTTTAAGACTCATACAGGTTTCGCTTCGCTGGAGGTTTAACTGGCTACTATGGAAAGATAATGCCAAGTTCCGGTTCTGTCAACTATAGGGGACCTCTAAAAAGCGCTTTCGTAGCGAAATCGAGCGAAAAGTTGTCAGGCGAGACTGCGAGACAAAATAGCCGCAAGCGTAGTAGTAACTACTCTGAGGACGATTTTGACTCGTCAACGAAGCATGGCGCATTTTACAGCCGATTGTAGCAGAAATGGATTTTTAGAGGTTCCCTTAAGTGTAACCGATTCGTTGACGCGGATGTCTGGTTGCTTTATCATCGCCTTGCTATGCCTAAGCTTAAAGTATTAAAACTCGACCCCTCGGCCCATCCGCCGGAGCGGGCCAACCCCGGCGATCTGGGGTACGATCTGTTCGCGCTTGAGCGTTCGGTCATCGGGCAAGGAGAGACGAAAGTAATCCGCTCCGGGATTGTGCTGGAGTTTCCCGAAGGCTGGGGCGCCATCATAAAAGACAGGTCATCGGTGGCGGTAAAAGGGGTCACCGTCTGCGCAGGCGTGATAGACAGCGGCTACCGGGGCGAGATCAAAGTAGCCCTTTATAACCATTCCGGGGGCGACTTCACCGTAGAGCGGGATATGAAAATCGCCCAGTTGATACCAACTCCCGTTACAGACTGGCGCGTTACGGTTGTAGAAAAACTAAACGACACCGAGCGAGGGGACGGTGGCTTCGGCTCATCCGGGGCTTATAAAAAGTAGAGGCGGATCCATGTGTCCGCCTCCATAGGGCAGGCCGGGTACGATAAAAGAGGAGAAGAGATTGCTGAAATCACTATCCTGTTATGGGTGTGGCCTGTGACAGGCGCATAAGTCGAGGTTGCTTTAAACCGTTGTCGATGTGATTTCTTTGTACGCTTCCATCACCTTGTTTCTTACCTGCATTGTCAGTTTGAAAGCCAGCTCCGCTTTGCCTAAAGCGATCATGGTCTCATGTATGTTTTTCGATTTGCCGGTCACAAGGGCTTCTATGGCCTTGTCGGCGTTTATCTGAAGGTCGTTGACTTCGTTTAGCGCTTCGGAAAGGGTGTCGGCGAAAGAGCCGCCCTCGCTTTTTCCGACCGGTGATTTGACCTTGAGCGCGGAGCCTAAAGGCTCCATGTTTCCGTGAATTTGCATATCCGCCATCATCTACTCTCCTTATTTGCTCTCTATGCTAGAGCTGATTATCATGCCCCGTTTTTTGGCGGCGGTTATAACAGCGTTGTACATCATCGAGTTATCGGTCATCTCGGTCATTACCCGGTCCAGGTTCACGTTGTTGCCATCGAGCCTGCCCGGCTCTTTGGAGATGACCACTTCCGGCTGGAAGTTTTTGAGTGTGTTCGCTCCACCCATATGCCCCTTGTGGGTTTTTGTCATGCCTATCGCCGGTTTGTAGGCCTCTTTTAACGCTTTTTCAAAAGGTTTTAAAGAAACTTCTTTATAACCAGGTGTCTCTACGTTTGCTATATTGCTTGTGACTAAAAGCGCCTTTTGCGCGTAAACGTCGAGCGCCGTCATGGCAAGCTTACCCGTCTTGTTCGTGTAAAGCAGATCCATTAACAATCCCATGCCGGTCTCAAATCTCCTTTTTGTTAAGCTTCATGCCTTTTTACGGAGCAAGGATAATGCCAAATGGAAAGTGGATCGGGCTTAGCGTAATATATTGATAATATAAGAGTCTATTTGATCCCGGAGTGGCGATGAATTGACTCTCAGGCAATATCGGCCATCTTTTGCGTCAAATTTCCGGCAGTGGCCCGGTCCTGGCGATTTAGCGCATGCTACAATAATCGTCATGGTTACTAAAGTTGATAAACAGAGAAAAAAGCCTGTTCGCAAAGAAAAAGAGGCCGGAAGAGAGCCTCTTGATGGTCTTGAGACGGATATTGCGGCGCCGACCGGATATGAAAGCGCCAAAAAGGGGCTTGCTCTTGCCGATCCTTTTCAGCTTTACATAAGCCAGATCAGGAAATACCCGCCGCTCAGCCGTGAGGAGGAGCGTGAGCTGGCCATTCTATATAAGAAAACCGGCGACAGGGAGGCCGTGTTCAGGCTTGTCACATCCCACCTTATGCTGGTTGTGAAACTTGCTTTTGAATTTCGGTCTCAGTTTCAGAATATGCTTGATCTGATTCAGGAGGGAAATTACGGGTTGATGCGGGCTGTGGAGAAGTTCGACCCGTTTAAAGGGACCAGGCTTTCGACCTATTCTTCATACTGGATACGGGCGTACATGATGAAGTTTCTCCTCGACAACTGGCGCCTTGTGAAAGTCGGCACCACTAACATCCGGCGCAAACTTTTGTACCGGCTCAAGGAGATCGAATCGAAACTGGGCGAGGGTGGCGTAGCTCCCACGGCGAAACTTCTGGCGGAGCATTTCGGCGCGAGCGAAGATGATGTTATCGAAGTTCAAAAAAGCATAGGAGCGGCCGACAAATCGATCAATCAGCCGGTAAGCGACGGCTCTACAAGAGAGGTCGCGGAAGTTTTGCCGGGAAAACAGATCGATTACGCAGGCGAGATGGAGGAGCGTCAGGTTCTTGAGAAATTCAGGGAAGCTGTGGGCAGGTTTAAAGTCGGCCTTAAACCAAGTGATCTGACACTCATTGAAAAGCGCATTCTCTCCGACGATCCTTTGACCCTTCAACAGATAGGGGATATGCATGGGATCACCAGGGAGGCTGTCCGGCAGGCGGAGGGGAGGCTGATGAAACGTTTAAAAAAATATTTGTCTGAAGAGCTGGCCGATATAGGCGAGATCGGCGCTGTTATGGATCGTTAGGTTTTATGGGAACCTCTAAAAATCCATTTCTGCTACAATCGGCTGTAAAAGGCGCCATGCTTCGTTGACGAGTCAAATTCGTTGACAAGTCAAAATCG
>DRJW01000296.1 GCA_011052055.1 Nitrospirota bacterium | reverse complement strand
CCTGCAATAGATGAAAAACAAAGTTCCTGGATGTCTTCCGCCTCATGACCAGGGTGGCCAAAAGGTTCTATACCATCATTTTCAGGTTACCTTGGGACGATCTGAATTTTGACCACGAACTGATATTCTTTAGTCAGCCAAAAAAACGAAAAGTATACCTGTGAACAGCGAAAAGCTTTAAGGTAAGCTCCGTTTCATGTGCGAGCCATACCTTGTCTGGCCACAGGTTTGCCAACTTTAGATAAAAAGTGGACAGCCCCTGATATATACATCATGTACGCCGCCATCTGAAGCAGGCTGGGACTATGTGTGTAACCGAACAGCGCTTTGAAGAATATGCCTATATCCGAAGAGTCTCTCATAAGCCAGCTAAGATCGAACAGTCCAGCCTTGACCACAGGGAGCAGATTTATATCCTGCATGATCCCAATCATATTGTTCAAAAGCCCGGCGGTTATCACCAATATCAGCGCGCCGGTTATCTTGAAGAAAAACCTGACGGGAACATTTTGCATGCCCTTGAAAATGGCGGTGGTAACAGCCAGAGCCAGGGCAAGGCCGATAAGACTGCCGTACAGCGCGGATATGTTCATCTCGGCGCCGTATAGCGCGCCCAGGAAAAGAACCGTTTCGAAACCTTCTCTTAGTATGGCAAGGTAAGCCATGAACACCAGCGCGAAAATGGAGCCTGCGCCTACAATCTGATCAAGCTGTTTTTCGACAGATCCTTTGATATGGCGGCTGTTCTTAGCCATCCAGATGAGCATGTATGTCAACACAATCACGGCAAAGCCCATAATTGCTATTTTTATATAAAGCTCGGCTCTGGCGCTATCAAACCCGCTGTAGAACAGCTGGAAAAAGAGGGCGAGAATGAACGCTGTGACCAGACCAAGCCCCACTCCGGCGAAAACCCACTTATTGTATTTCCTCATATCCGCGCGCGCGAGATAGGAGAGAATGATTCCTACGACAAGAAAAGCTTCGAGCCCCTCACGGAAAGTAATCAGCAATCCAGCGGTCATAATTTCCCCTTGGTAACCAATCTTGTAATGATAAATAAATTATCCATCTATCTTATGAATTCCCCAAAAAGATTAATAATGATAGTCATTGTCATCTTTTTCATAACGATAATCATTCTCAATTGATTTGTCAATCGCTTTTTTCAAGCGCTTATTAGAGCTTGCCGGGGAGAAGTTTATTCGCAAACTATCAGCGTGAAAATTAATTCAAAGCATAGGGCAGGGCGCCACCACAGGAAAAGTGGCGTTGAGGCAGTATGGCTTATACCGGCTGATCCACAACTATGTCGTGGCATTTAATACACCTGCCAGCCGGAGGATGGGGCCGCACGGAGTCTGGCCTGATGCGCGGGCCCACTTTCATTATTGTAGAGACCGTTTCAAGGGCTTTGCCCACAGGACTTTTCCATTCTCCCCCGGCTTTATCGCCACCTTTGTAGAGATGACATTTCACACAATCACCCCAGTATGGATGGGGCATTACCATGCCTTTCGAGATACGGGGGATTCTTTTTATTACAACTTTTTTGCTATGTTTCCCGCTAAACGGCTCAACGACAGGATCTATCATTTTTGGCTGAACCGGATCTGGCGTCATTCCAAAAATTTCACCCTGCTCTTGCTTTGTAACTTTATGTTTACTCATATCCGAAATCACCGAGGGCGCGTAATCCTCCAGAAAAAGCGCAACGCCGGCCAATATGGTAAACAGCGCGATTGCGCCGCCATAATGCCGGGGTTTGCTGGTGCGAGCAGACCGTCTCATGCTGTCATCGCAAACGGTTGGACCACAGCGCAAAGCCCTCGTCGTTTCTCAGGCGGCATACTTTACCGCCTACCACGATTTTTCTTGCGTAGATCATCGGGTTTGACCTGGCGTTATCGAAAGAAAATCCTACGCCTTTGACCTCGGTATCGTGGCTTATCTTGCAACCTATATATTTTAAAAACCAGGAGGGGGCCATGGATACTTCTTTCTCCTTTCCGTTTGCGTCATGAATCCAGATATGGATCTGTCCATCGCGTTTTTGAAACTCGGACACCTGCTGGACTATGCCAGAGAACCTGATCCTGGGGGCCTGTTCGAAATTCATTACGCCTGGTTGCGCTTTCAAGGCTCTTTTTACAGCTACCTCAACAGGCTTGGCGGCGTTTTGCGCCGAGTTTATCGAGGGGACATTGCCGATAATCCCCCCACGATCCTGCGCAGTATGAGTATCCTTCTGGTTGATGGTAAGAATACCGGAAAGGCCATCCGTCATCGTCGGCTGGTTTGCGCCTTCCATGGAGCCTTCGATATCCCAGTATTCATCCGGCGCCATCGCCATTAATACCGCCAGCAGGACGATGGTAGGGCCGGTTATGATAATCCAATGCCCAATTTTCATATCGATTTATACGCTCCGTCTAAAGTTTTACCGGCTGATGACTCATAATTATATTGTTAATCAAGGCCTTGACCTTCCCAGCGCACTGTTCAAAAAGTTTCCGGCCGATCTTAAAATTCCGCCAAAAATTGTCCCGGATGTTATATCGCTCAAGTTTTCAGTAAATCCGTATGCCATAGTGGTGAACCTGTCCACATCGCGCCACGAAGCGCCTTGGCCGGGATTGGTAAAAATCTGATTATGAATCTGCCGCCAGAGCCTTTTCGCGTCCTTTGGAAAATACCGGTCATTATCCCTGCTCATGATCTTGTTCAAGTCAGCAGGTTTCAGGGAAACATGGTTTGTGGGATACTTTATAAAAAAGAATAAATCCACGGCAAAGTAGATGAAAGCGGCCTGGCTAAGGCTTATGCCTGAAAGCCTCCCTAACCTTTCGCCGTCAAATCCGGGAACAACATAGCTCCAATATCTTTCATTTACATTCGGTCTTCTACACGAATCTGAAAGATAATCCTTAAACGATAATGACAGAGGCATGAGACTGTCCAGATCTATAAGGCGCACAGTCTCATGGGAGCTACCCTTTCCTACAAAGACATTCCTGAAGTCCAGGTCGCAATGCCAGTAACCGCGTTTAATGATCGACAGCATGGCCGTGAATACGCCGGAGAGGATTTCATGGCAGTGGCGGATGTTGATCTCTCCTTTCAAAACATTGAGAGTGATTCCCTCCAACCGCTCATAAAAAAAATAATGCCGGAATCCGTAAACCGGCTCTCGATCCTCCGCCACGGCATAAAGGCGCGGAAGGTTTCCGGAGCAAGGCGCGCGAAGATGCGACTTTAAAAACGGAAGCGCTAGCGGTTGCCGGGTCAATCGCTTTATGAACAGCGACCGGTCTATCTCTTTTAAATAAACGCCATGCGGCGTGAATTGTCCGTAATTTTGCCTTTTCCAGTCCACTGTTGTTTTGTCAAAATCGATTTCTACCGGCTCCGATTTTCCACCCAGCGCCAGACTGATTTTCATTTTGATCCTTATATCTATAAAAACGCGATATAAAAAAGGGCTCTGTCATCGCCCGCGCCCGATTTTATTCCTTTAAGAAGTATCCGTCTGAATTTCAAAACCCCCTGCGCGCCCCCGTCAGCCATCGCTTTAATAGTAAGCTCATCGTTCAAAAAACTAACGCCGTCTGTTTTCGCGATAAGGTAATCGACCATGCTTGCCGAATAAACTTCGTAGACCGTGTCGGAAAACCGGATTCTGGGCTGGTGGTTATCACTTTTTTTAATGAACTGGGCGAATATACGATCTTTTCTAATATCCTTACGCGACGGCGCGTGGCCTGCTCTTTTAACCACCAGGTCAATGTCGCCGGTTCTGACGATCATGGCGCGGCGTTCGGACGCCCCCATGATTACACCCCCCATAAACGCGGTAGAGAATGACTTTACGCCTCCTCCTCCCTCTTTCGACCGGTATGCCTCAAAATGTTTTTCAAACTCTTTTGCGGCCTCCGGCTTTTTCAAAAACGCCGCCCACTCTTTGAGCCATGACGCCTGCATACTGTCGAGCGCTCCGCTGAAAACCTTATCTACATCAATTTTATCGAACCGCTTATCCAGCGCGCTCAACCCTTTGCTCAAGAACCAGTATCCCAGACAATTGGCCAGGTAACGGCTTGAAAATGGCCCCATACCCCCCTCATCGCTTGTTGCGTCGGCTATAAAAAAAACGGCGCCGGACGGGGTGGTAACCACACCCACTGAATCTTCGCAAAGCTCCGCTCCGCCGCTGTGACGGAGCCCTGAGCTGACAAGCGCTTCGCATATGAAACCTCCCATCACTTCTCTTCCCTAAAGAGGATGTAAAGCATGGGGCAAAGCTGGCGCAAATTAAAAATCTTTTGGTATGCAACCGGGACAGAAACCAGATACACCGGAAGACATCCTGAAAAGGCCCCTTAACTTCTGATAACTTTCCGGGTCATTAACCGTAAAGAACGACTTTACGCCATGCTTCGGGCTTTCCCCCGCCATTTTCTCCATCTGCCGGGCGCCTTTCGCCGATTCATGCCCTATAAACGTGGTGAGCAAGACTGACGTGGCGTCATTTTCAAACGGATTTATAATTTCACTTTTTTTCGGATAGTTGTGCGCCCCGTCAGAGTAGATAAGACACCTTATGTTCGGCACGGTCACCGAATCCCCTTCGGGCGATATACATACGTCCTCTATCACTTTTAAACGCTCAACAAGGCCGTACTCAGAAAGGCCGCCCGACATGCAAGCTTCTTTTAAGTTATAGGCTAAATCGAGGGCCGAGTTTATATTCGTGTAATGCTTTGTATTGTCCTTTCCGAAGAGTAGATCGCTTACGGCGTTGCGGGAAATATTACGATGGGCTTTTAACATGCCATCTGAAATAAACTCTCCGAAATCCCTCGCAGAATCGAAGGCCGCCCCTATCTCATAAATATTTTTTATAAAAGGGGCGCCGTCGGCGTCACTTGCGAATGCGGCGTCTCTTGAAAAGTATATAAGAGCCACATATGCGTTTTTCTTCGCTGGCTCGACCATCTCATTGACAAGATCCCATATCCCCCTTGCCACGCTTCCCGCCACAACAGACATTTTCGTCGCGCGCCTCCCCGCAAACGCAAAATCCTCCATAGAGCCTGAAACGTCGCATATCAGAACGCCAAGACCTATCTCATCGCGCGCAATTTGTCTGGCGTCAACGGCGGTTCCCGGAATCGCCTCCAGCAAAATCATCAGATCATTACACGATAACGCGGAGCAAAAAGAGCCCACCATGTCGGCCTGTCCGGCGCTATAGGTCTTGCCGCACGCGGGACAAAAGTATGCCGCCTGATCGCCTCTCTCAGGGATTTGCGCTTTTGCGCCTTCTTTTTCTCCGGGATCTTCAGGGCAAGCGTCTGGCTCATCCGTATCTTCATCCCGCTCACTTGCAGGCGTGGAAAAATGGTGAGCCTCCGCCATATTATCCTCTCTCCCCAGCGCTTCGGCGTCCTCTAACACGTTCAGTGACTCCATGACCACATGCCTGTCCATGCACTCTTCGGAGCAACACAGAAAATCGAGCCTGCCAGCTTCAATCTTCGTGTATTTTCCCTGGCACTCAAGGCAGATGTAGGCGGCTTCGGTTTCGGTGGGGCAAGGTTCGTCCGTCATGTTTATCCTTTGCAACAGGCGGTAAAATGAACAGAATCTATATTTTTCATTTATCCGGGATCCTGGGCTTCACTCTTCTCCTCAAACGCAATACCAATTAAGAGGAAGTTTTCATTGTTTACGACCCGCCCGATATCCCCATGAGCCACCAGATATTGTATATCTTATATGAGAGACAGCGATATTAAATATTTTTTATCACAGAGCCAATGGAATAGAAAATAAACGTAACCAAGCTCATTTTTATAAAAAAGAAAAACATATGTCCGGCGCGGTTGGTTTGACAATCAAGACGCCTATCCACTAGAATCGTCGAAACTGATTACGGTAAGTCTTTATGTCTAAAAAACGTGAAAGGGCCAGCATTGCGTTGGCCGGGGGAGTGTGTGGGCTCTGCCTGGGGGCGCTTGCCGTGCCACTGATTCCTTCTCTTTCCGGATCCCTTAAAATAGGAATTATAGCCGTTGCCCCTGTCGCCGGATTTCTAGGCGTCGCAATGGGCATTGGCGCCGTGATGGGATCAGCCATCGGCTCGTCAATAAAGCAGTAGCCTGCGCAGGACCAAACGTATTGCGCTTTTCGGTGAAGAGTCTTTAACTCCTTCCCTTTATCAGATTATTCATCTGTCGTATCTTTGTCGGATATGACAAAATTGCAGTCCATATTTGATATAGCGGGGCTTTGGCGATTATGCGTCCTTCGTTCTCTTGTTGTCATGTAAGATTTTGTAATGAAGGGACTTAAGGTCAATCGGACTTCGGTTCCAGCCATGGTTATCGGGCTTGTCGTTGCGCTTGGCCTCGGAGGGTACGCTTTTATCGGCGCAGGCAAAAGCAAGGCCGATATTACAGCCGGGATGAGCCAGTTCTATACAGCCTGGGACATAGGTAACACAATAGTCCGGGCGGATGGGTAACACATTTGGTTCAGGCTCATTTTGCATTTTCCCTTCTTACATATAAAGCCGGTCTTTTGATACGCCCGGTTTCGACAGGGAGAGAATTATCAATATGGCGGTAAACAAAAGGCTGGCCCAAAAGCTTGGACTTCCGGATCGACTGGTAGACCAGCGGCAGGTTACCTCCGGGCGGATACTGAAAATGGCGGAGAACCGTATTCTGGTCGGGAAACTTGGACTTCCCCCCGGTCTGGCGGGCTCCCCCGGCGTAAGCCGTGACCGGCTCCTTGAAATCTCAGGCGCCAGACTGCTCGCTTCGGCTTTGGGAGCGGGCCCGCTGGTTCGATAAAAACGCAAAAAAATACCAGGCTCGAAGGCGAACCTGGCGTTTTTGCATGAAACTCTATCCTATTCGGAGCGCGCCCTATCTTTTATCTGTTCAGTGACCATGCTGGCAAGCACAACACCTACCGTAACTACCAGAGCCTTCATCAGAAATTTGTACATAGCAGTCTCCTTCTATTGTTTTGCGCTTATCTTGTCTCCCCCGGCTCCCGAAGGAGATTCCTTACTTCTCGTATTTTCCGCTTTTTCAAATCGGATAGTCAAGTAATTATCCCTGTAGTTGGCAACCTTCGGCTTCATGGCGGCGTAAGCCCTCGGAAGGTAGACATGCCGTTTGAAATTTCCTATCCGGATGACTAATTCATCTTTCTCATTAAACAGATCAACATTTTCCTTTCCGACCCCCGGAAGTTTAACCCGCAACAGATTAACGGCGCCATCTTTACTGAATTGGTAAGGATTTTCGCGGCAATATATCGATTCCGGGGAAAACCCCGAAAACATCTCACCTGCCATAAGTTCAAGGTTTTCAATGCCATTTATCTCTTCAGGAAACATCCTGGTCTTTATTACTTTTATGGGAGAGAAATGATTTTCGATTCGCTCAAAGCTTTGATTCTGCTCATCGATCAAATTATCGAAGTAGCCGTTATTGGCCTCACCTGGCAACATCCGGTTGACCGCCACCATATCGACGTTCATTCCATATAGACAGAAATACATATACGCCCTTAGCGTCTCGTTTATCACCATCCGCTCTGCGTTGCACACAAGCCGCACGCTGGTGATAGAGTCGTCTACGAGGATGCTTTTAGCTCTGTTTAGCTGGTCATACATCGTTTGTAGCTTTTCCAGTTCGTCCAGACTGCTTCCGGTGGCTCCCCCCATTATTCGTATAATAGGTTTTGCGATGCTCGGCACATGTTTTTTAAGCTTGTACACTTTTCGCAGTGACCATTCCACTGTCGAAGGCATACTGATAAAGCGCAGGCTCTCGCCTGTGGGAGCGCAGTCAAGGATTATCACGTCGTATTCATTTTTCTCTATGTACCGGCTTATATAAAGCAGGCAGACAACGTCCGACATGCCGGGCAGTATCGCAAGCTCTTCCGCCAGCACCTCGTTCATTCCGGAACTTTTAAGCAACGCGCTTAACGAGGCGAAAATATCTCCCCAGTGACGCTTCATTTCCG
Organism: Nitrospirota bacterium; assembly: GCA_011052055.1. Classification (GTDB taxonomy): domain Bacteria; phylum Nitrospinota_A; class UBA7883; order UBA7883; family UBA7883; genus DRJW01. The sequence goes on along the minus strand of DRJW01000296.1, from coordinate 10,539 downwards.
CCTGAAGATCCACTTCCTGAATATCCAGATTCTCGCTGACGTTGACAGGCATGCCATCGTTTATGTTTAACAGGTGTCCATCGAGGGCGAACGAGTCGCTTAAACTATGGGCTATATCAATAGACATCACCAGCGTTCTAAGGCCGCGCTTTGCGCATCCGGCGCCGGTGGCCGACGCTAACGTTGTCTTCCCTACGCCGCCCTTGCCGGAAACGAGGATAACCCGTGGTTTTCTGGATTCTTTCAAAATGAATTGCCTATGCGTCAAAAATTATCTATCCCGATTTTCTCAGCAAGCCCAGAATGCTGTTTCTATTTTTCTCCCGCTTTTTTTCCTTGATAGGCTCCGGCGAAAGATAAACCTGCACTTCATCGGAGTTGTCCACCTGATCTGTAATTTTATCTTTTGTCAGATCGACAATTAAATCTCCTTCGTAAACTTTCAGCTCGCCATCGACTACAAGCTCAATGTCCACATGGAGCGATTCGCCGACGCTTCTGGCCCTGAGATAAGAGATGCCCGCCACCCCCGGCACGCCTCTTGCGATATTATATATTTCCTTTAAATCCTCAAGCTCCGGCGAAGAGTCCATGAGGCCGTTTACAGCCACCATATTTAGCTCCACACCAATTTTTATAACTACAAGGGATACGCCGATAGCCGCAAGGGGGTCGGCGATGGGGTAGCCTAAAATAGCGAAAGTGATCCCTGTCATCACAGCTATTGACGAAAAAGCGTCCGACCTGTTGTCCCAGGCGTTGGCTAATATGGCGGGGCTGTTGTTTTCTTTACCGACACAACTCTGGTAACGGTACATCAGCTCGTTTAATGATACGGAGATAAGGGCGCCGAATAATGCGATTTTACCGGGAGCTGTGACATCACCTGATATAATGTTTTTGATAGAGCCGACCAGAAGCGCCAAAGCCCCGCCGAGCAGTATCATCCCCACTATCGCAGAAGAGATATACTGCGCCTGGCCATGCCCGTAGGGATGCTCTTTATCGGCCGGTTTACTCGATATTTTCAGGCTTATCATCGTAACGGAGCTTGCGATGACATCGGCGGCTGAATGAAAAGAGTCCGCCACCAGGGCGGCGCTTCCGCTTATAACACCCAACGCGCCTTTGAAGAAGGCTTGCCCGATATTAACGAGAAGAGCGTACCAGACAACTTCGTCCCTGCACTTTTCGCAATGATCGTATTTCATTTGTCGCTCAGATACTCCAGAATACTCGCTCCGGTTATCCTGTAATTCCCATCTATCATTTTGGCTTTAATTATGCTTTTTTTTATCAGCTTGATGACGCCCTTCCTTTCTATGCCCAGAAATTTCGTGGCCTGTCGCGTAGAATAAATCCTGTTGGCGTTTACGTTCAAAGTAAACTCGTCCAGCGCCTGTTTTATGGTCAACCCCACAGACAGAATCGCGCTGACCCTCAAAATAGTCACCCACATAGTCAGATTCTTCCTTTATTTGTATTTCGCCGGTTTGGGTAAAAGCCTCTCGAACGTTTTCGGCGAAAGAAGTGGCCCCTTGCTTATATCACCTGTAGCTTTGTAATAATCGTATCGGTTAAACCCTGTGGCCCTGGCCAGGATGAACCACGGGAAGCTCGATATTCTCCTGTTATAAGACCTGACGGCCTCGTTATACTCATCTCGCCTTAACGAAATCCGGTTTTCTATCTCCACCAGCTCATCCATAAGCTGTTGGTAGGTGGTGGAGGATTGTATGTTGGGATATTGCTCCACCACCGCAAGAAGCCTGGATAAAGACGATTCGATATTGGCTCCGGAAGAGCCTGTCTGCGGTTTGTTGATGATTTCAGACAAGGTTTTATTAGTTTGATCTATCTTCGTTCGCACATCGGCGACATGCCTGAAAATCTCTTCTTCTAAAGACGCGTGATTGAGCGTCAGGTTCACAAGGTTCACAAAAAGGTTCGAGCGTCTCTGGATGGCCGCTTCTACATGCCCCTCGCTGGATCTTACCTGCTCTCCCAGGTTTATAAACAGGTTGTAGTTATAAAGGCTCGACACTGAAAACAGGATAACGGCGATAAAAGACGCGGCGGCGATAAGCCCCCTGCCTTTAATCTGCGGTATAAATTTCCGCTGTGGCTCCAGCTCTTCTTTGCTCATCTGCCGCACAAGGGCTTTCATGCGGCGGACACGCTCTGCCTTTATCTCTTCAGAAACATCGCTGTCGGCGCCTTCGAAAACATAGGCTTTGCCTGGATCTTCAGCTCTTTGCGTCATTTTCGGTTAACCATGTTTTGCGGCTTCCTCCAGCTCCAGCGCTTTTTTAAAGCATTGGACGGCGGAGTCGTGATCGCCTTTTTGCTCGTAGGCGAATCCCAGCGACTGATACACGTTTGCGGCGTCAGGCTTTATCTCAAGCGCCGCCTTAAACGCCTTGATGGCTTTTGGATACTCTTTGAGGTTGTCGTAGGCTATGCCGAGACGATATTGGATATTGTAATTGGTTTTTTCTTTCTTGAGCGCCTCTTCAAGCGTAGACGCCGCTTTTTTGAAATCTTTCTCCTGGATATAGGCCATGCCGAGAACTGAGGCAAGTTTAATGTTCGACTCGTCCTGATTGCGGCCTTTCTCCAGAATAGCTATCCCTTCCGCCGCACTGTCTGTCTTTATATAAGAAACACCTAGATAGAAAACCACGTCAAGATCGCCAGGCTTGGCAGTGTAAACATTTTTCAATAGGCCAACAGCTTGAGAATACCTTCCTTTTTTTGCGTGATTAATCCCTTTATCGCGGTAATACGCAATCCTCGAATCCTCGTCTATGGTCAGGATAGATTTATACCCTTCAATAGCAACCGTAGTCACTTTTTTCATCACCATCATGCCCGCCTGTAAATAAAAACCGGCCTGGTCGGCGATATTGTTCAGGCTTTGAGCGTTTTTAGTAGTCATAACCTCTCCTGTTCAAAAATAATCAAATTTTCAAATTAATTTATAATCAGATGACACACAGCGCATGGCCCCCGATCCCTGTGCGCGAGCGCCGCTCCAGCCCTGATCGGTGGCGGCGGCAAAATCACTCCGCCAGGATCCGGGACTATATGCCCCGTCGCGCCTATGGGATGGCATCGCGTGCATTCCCCTCTGTACGGGTGCGGCATGATGGCGCCGGGGCGTATCATCGGCGCCGTCTCCACCTGCGCGAAGCCAAGCGGGCCATCGCCGCGCAATGTAAAATTCATCGACGCGCCTTTTCTTATTACGGTAAGCGAGGCGTTGTCCCTGTTTTTTAATTTCCTGGATTCTCTTACAAGATCTTTAAGAGTCACAACCGCTCTTCCATTTACAGCCACCAGCACATCTCCTGCAAGCAAGCCTGAAACTGCGGATCTCAAAGTCACTTCGTCTATCAAAAGACCGTCAAGACTCATCGGCAGGCCCAGCTTTTTTTTGAGCTCATCTGTAAGGTGAAGCGCTTCGAGCCCCTGCCAGTGTCCTTCATACAGTTGCGCGCCAGCAGACACAAAACCTCTCTTCATATCTGGCGTGATAAAATGTTGAGACTGCATGGCGCCTTGCGCGGGCAGGGCGTTTATTGAGACCGGCAATCCATCGTAGCCGGGGCCGTGAAAAAGAGTGTATACAAGCGCAAGCCCGATCATTACGAAACCTGCCGCCACAATCGTCTGCTCCGGTTTCATGGCAAAAACATCCTCACAGCTATTGCAAGCATAAGCGTGGCGTATATCCATTTTAATATGTTTATCGAAATCATCTTTGTCAGCCATGCTCCAACCATGCCCCCCAGGTAAGCGCCGGGAATAAGTATGGTGGCCAGGGCCAACGGTGTTTCCCACTCAAATGCGCCCACGCCTACACCATGAGCCATTGCCACGACAGAGCCTACTATCGACGCGCAAAAGACCATGACCGCGCTGTTTGCTATGGCGTTTTTTAAAGGCGCTCCCGCCACGTATCGTTGAAGGGGGACTTCGACGATGCCGCCGCTTATTCCAAGTATGCCGCTTACTATCCCCATGGGAAAGCCGAGCGATCCGTTCCGGGCCATATCATTTGAAATGTAGCCGCCTTGACCGCCTGGCCGTCCGAAAAGCCGTCCTAACATCGTCTCGCCGCCTTTTGTGAGCGGATCGTTGTCATACCCTGCGAATTGTCCGGCCTTATCGCTGGTGTCTTTGCTCAATTGATATATCTCCGCAAAGATATTTATAGCGATCCATAGCGCAAACGCGCCAAGGAGATAACGGATTGTCTCCATCTCCAGACTGTTTCCCACAAAATAACCTACTATTATTCCGGCCATCGCCCAGGGAAGCAGGGGGCGGATATTTTTAAATGTTATAAGCCCGCTATCGTTATACCTGATAGACGCCGCCCCGTAGATGAATATGTTGGTTATGTACGCCACGGGACGGACAAGCAGAATGCCGTAGCCGAAAAATAGCATCAGCCCGGTTATTTTTATTATGCCGCCTCCCATTGTCATCATCCCTCCGCTGATCCCGGAGACAAACCCTAACAGTAGAAGCCCCGCCACGGAATAAAGCGAATAGCCCCATAAAGTCCATCCGGGACTATGGACGGCGTCTTTAGCACGATTTTGACTGGTGGTAAAAGCCGTGTTTACTCCCATAGGGTAGAGGCTGTTGGCTGGCGCTCCCGACTGTCTGTCAAGAAAAACCCTTGCCTTTTTCCACCATCCGCTGTTAGTCGAGATTTGTGTTTTGGTGATGGGACGCCTGCCAGCCGCGTTACGCCCCATCTCCGTCTCTTGAGGCGCAACCGCCATATTCTGCGCGCTGTCTGGAGCCGGTGAAACTGGTCTTGCCACTCCTGCTTCGTTGACAGATGTGAGAAATTGAACGACATCCTGGAAATGAGAGACGATTATATGAGAGGGAATGGTATATCCAATTACTTGTCCACTGGGGTTTGTGGCTGTTATGTTAAGCCCGATCATCAGGCCACTTTTATTTACAAGCGGCCCGCCTGTCTGCCCCCATATATACACAGCGTCCGTATGGATCATGTTTGTCAAGGCCAGATCCGCTATATTGACATTAAGCCTCAGGTTTTGAATTACCCCTTCTTTCACGATAAGATCAGCGCCTTGAGGATCGCCAAAAGCATAAACCGGCTGACCCACCTGCAACGCCTGTGAATTTCCGAGCGTGACGAAGGTAAATATATCCCTCGATATCAGCTTGAGCATGGCCAGGTCGTGGGAAGGCGAGATTTTGACGATCTGAGCTTCGTATGTTTTTATACCGGCAGGCGTCATAGCTCTTACCACTATGTCCTGAAGCCCGGAGATAAGATGCAAAGCGGTGATTACGTATCCGCTGGGATTGACTATGACGCCGGTTCCCGCGCTCGTCAGTTGTCCGCCCGCTCCCGGCGCTCCATTCGCATTTAAGCTTGCTATATTGACCACCGCCGACCGGTTAAATGAATTTAACTTGTTCATAGCCGCGCCCCCAACGCCCACCGCCCTGAGCGACGACATAAAACCTGCTCCACCGGATCCAATCAGCCGTTTGGAGATGGCATAGTCTTGCAGGATATGAAAACCCCATGCGAAGGTAGCAAGGCAGGCCAGTCCCATAATCGCGGCGGGAGCTTTCCAGCTACGGTTGCAAAAAGGGGTTGTCTTCTCCGGCGGGCTATTATCGTTCATGTCAATCGGGGGCTATCATTTGAAAAAATGGCTAACGTTGTTGTCGGCGCAGGCATCAGGCGGTCTCCCCTGATTTTCTTAAGTCCTGCCTGTTGTCTTTGAGTTTCATTTCCGACTTGACAACTTCAAGCTCTGGCACAGAGCCGTGAGGCGACTTGAAGTGAACGCTGATATTCCCCACATGATCGATAAGTTTTGCGATTGTCTCTTCAACCAGGTCGCTTGTTTTCTTGGCGTCGGATATTGATTGATCCGGATCGACGCCTACAATCATGTCTATCCACAGATCCTGTCCCACCAGCCTGGTTCTTAACTGCTCTATGGAGCTGACCCCTTTGACTCTGGAAGTTTCTTCTTCAATCCGTTCGATAACCTCCTTGGGAGCGCTGGAATCCATAAGCCCCTGATACGAGTCCCAGAGAATTTCTCCGCCGAGATAGAGCAGGTGAACCGACTCGAAAAGGGCGACAAACGAGTCGAGCCAGGGCATACCGAGGTAATGAGAGCATATGATGCCTACGGCCACCGCCATTGAGGATAAGGCGTCCGCGCTGTGGTGCTTCGACAGTGAATTGACCATGGGGCTGTTTATTTCACGCGAGACGCACTTTGTATACGTATACATTAAAGCGTTGGCAAGAACAGAGAATATGGCCGCCCACAAAGCGATGAGGAGCGGCGCCTCATGCTTTCCTTCCAAAAGGCTCTCGGCGGCGTACAAAAATATGAGCCCTGTGGCGCCTATGAATATTACGCTTACAACTCCAGACAGGATGAATTCAATCTTTCCGTGACCGTAAGGGTGCTCTTTGTCTATCGGCTTTTTGGATACTTTCAGCCCTATTATTATCAAGACCGAAGCGATAACGTCTTTAGCGGAGTAAAGAGAGTCCGCCACAAGCGCGTGGGAGCCGGATATCAGCCCCACGAACATTTTCATAAACGCAAGGGCCAAGTTCGACGTAAGCCCGATCCATCCCACGGACTCGTAACAGACGACGCATTCAGGATATCTCATTTTGGCGCCTGTTAAACTTCAATCCTCAATTCCACGCCCTTCATTCGACCGGAATTGATTTCATTTTTGAAGGCGCCTTTGCCTCTGATTTTGCTCTCCCGCAAGCCATATCTCTTATCCCGTCGGCAACCTTGTCGATTCCATCACAACACTTTCTGGCCAGTTCATTATTCGAACGCTTCAACACCTCGTAAACCAGAGCCCCGGTGAACACCCCCACGAAAATTCCTGTCAAAAGCTTGCCCATGACTTTATTGCCTCCAAGAAAAAATTTAATCTTCCAGATCGATATCTTTATTATTTTTTTTTGCTCCTTTGAGAATCTGGCTGAACGTCGCCAGCGCGTATCCGCCGATAAAAGCGCCGGCCAGGGCCACGATAACCGGTAGCTGTAAAGCAGGCCCCACGATAAACCGCACCCAGACCGGATGCAGGTTCTGCGTTGAAAAGATCAGCAGTAAAATGGCCAGAATTAAAGAGACTATAAGTTTTCCCATGCGCCGCCTTTCCAGTAATCGCGCCAGTAAAAAGCCGCGGTCTTTGCCGTCATCATAGCTTCTGGGCCAGAGCGCCGAAAAAAGGGAATAGCCATGCTTTCTCCAGAAACACGCTGATAACGCCGAAAATGGAGAACAATATGCAAATAGATATTGCCGCGCTGAAAAAAAACCGTCCGAACGTTGGCGTGAACAGAATAAGACCGGCCAAAACTTCGATAACCCATATCACAAGCCCCTGCCGGGTATGAAAGCTTACATAATCGTCGGTTCTGTTAATCAACAGCGGCGCAAGGCAAAGACAGCCCATATACGCGAGCATGGAGAGGAGCTGGGAGCTGATGTTCAGATCCTGCTCAAGAGCCCGTTGCTGATACGATTTCATGACGGCGCCTCTAACGGCTCAGCCTCCTATCATCTCGCCGAGCTGGCTCCAGTATTTCGGTGGAAGATCAACGGCGAGCTTTAACGCCCCGGCGCAACCCGCCAAATCCGGATTGCTCACCTTTTTTACCACCACTTCTCCGTAATCGCTCATCCGCTTCATTATTAACTTATCCAATCCTTTGATGTTTGATCCGCCTCCGGCAAGGTAGATATTCTTCAAAACTTTTTCCTGATCCTCCGGATCGAATCCCATAACTATATTTTCAACCTGCTCAAGAATATCGGGCAGTATCATTTCGCAAGAGGAGCGAATCTCTTCAGTAATATCGTGATTGACCGGCTTGCCGCCTGATCTCATGCCCGCAAGCGACGGCCCATTGGCCTCCCCGACGAAAGCGTATTTTTCTTTGAGCGTCTTGGCCAGATGCCGCGTTACCTGGACATCTGGAAAGCTATCCGATATTGCCGTCTCCAGCGCTTCATCTATATAGTTCCCGCCTTTGAGGATCGTCACCTGGTCGTCAGGGCCGGGAATCGTTCCTTTCATTCCGCATACGTCCGTGGTGCCCGCTCCGATGTCGATTATGATGGAGTTTTTAAGCTCGCCTAGCTCATAGGCCACGATAAACGGCTCAGACAGCACCAGCGCAATATCCATGGTCTGTTGCGCCAGATTTAACAACATGCCTTTGCTTGCGAAAGAGGCGCGGGCGGGCACGCCTATGATGCCGCAGACCTTGTCGCCAGGCTCAGGATCGGCGAGGGATACGACATGTTTTATCAACTCGCGGGCGGCTTCTATATCGCGTTCGCTTCCTTCTTTTAACACCCCTTTTTCCAGTGGCGAATAAAGAGTTAGATAAGACCTCTTCTCCACAGCCTCCTCGCCGAACACGTGGGAGCCGCCAAGCAGTTTTACCGCTATAAGATCTTTGGGATAGCCGACAACAGAATTTACTATCGACTCGGCTCCTCTATTGGACATCATTATGGTCCTCGATGTGCCAAGATCAATCCCTAATAGAAGCCGATTAGCCCCGTTTTCCGATGTCATACTTCCTCCATACGAACCTTAGATAAATCGATAATCTTTTTGCCGCCAGATAGACAGCTACCTGCTGAACTTGAACAAAGCAGTCCGCCTGTAACAGCGGGCGTTGTCATAGTAAAACTCTTTAAACTACCGGAATTTTTCTTCGCTTTCCCGGCTTTGAACCTTTCGATTCAGGGGGACCGAACAAAAGTCTCGAAACCGAACCGGTGGCGGAGGCTCCTGCGCCTATGACTGCGTTTACAATATCCACTGGAGCCGCCAGCGCTCCTGTCACCACGTATCCTGCGGCTTTTCCGGCGCCAGCCCCTAAAGTCGCGCCACCGCAAGCCACCTTGCCTGTTATTTTACAGGCCGTCGCTAACGCGGCGGAAACGGCGCCAGCCTCTGTTTTTGCAAGTTTTGTTTTAGCGCCGGAGCTTGCAAATCCGGTCAAAACCTTTCCTGCGTCTAAAAGTCCGCCAACCGCCGCGCCGGTCGTTTTAAACAATCCAGCGCCTAAAGTGGTAACCTCGATAGACATCCGCTTGTTATGGCGGGTTTTGGCTTCAGTTTTTTTTGAAGTGGAGCTTTTGGTCGAGGCAGGTTTTTTTGTTGAAGCTGGCCGTTCAGCTTTTTTATTAACAGTTGTTCCTGTTTTTTTTGTTTTGGTGGCGGCTTTAGTTTTTGCCGGAGCGCCCTGGGCCTGGCGCCTGGACGCTACGTCTGCGGCGATATCGCCCAGATGTTTTTCTTTTTGTCTACCCTTCGGTTTTGCCGATGTTTCAGTAGATATATTTTCTCCCATCATTTTTTCGATCGCCTTCGCACTTTTCTTCTGCCGGTTTAAAATGCCGCTCATCGCGGAGGAAGTAGAGAGTTTCCCCGATTTTCCGCTTACCTTTTTAGCAGTCATTTATTTTTTCTCCCCGATTTGTTTTTTGTCCTGAAATAATCTTGTGATCGCGCTTGCCGTATTAACAATCACGCCGCTGACTCCACTTGCGATATCAACCGGGGCGGCGACCGCGCCTTTGACCACATACCCGGTTATTTTTCCCACTCCAGATCCGGCCGCCAGAACCCCGTCCGCCACTTTTCCAGTTATAGAGGCCGCTGTTTTAATGGAAGACGAAATGGGGCTATCGTCCGCTACTTTTTCCTCGCTACCAGCGCCGGACGGTTTACTGCCGGGCTTGACCATCTGTTTTATGGCTCCTACTGCGTCCTTAACGCCAGTTTCAATCGTATTGGCGGCCGCTTGCGCTCCGGATCGGGCGGCCCCTGCGACCGTCTTGCCCGTATCGACGACACCACCGATACTTTTGCCTACGGCGCCGGCCACTACAGAGCAAAACGGCTCCACTTCTACACGTAATTTTTTCTTATCTTTCTTTTTGGCAGTCTTGTCCGATACTATTTTCCTTATTGTTTCATCTGTAAATCTGCTTGCTTTGTTTACCTTCTTTTTTTCGATATGGCTACTGCTCTGCTCCTTTACGCTTTTAACGATCCGGGGTTTTTCATCCTTATCAGATGAGACGATCTGTTCGATGGAAACCGGAGCAGGCTTGCTATCGTCCTCAGGCGTGACGGCGTCTTGCGTTGGAGCCGGGCCGGACGCCGTGAGCTCGACCGGAGCCTCCGCTTCTTTAACCGGATACTTTTTTTCCAGACTTGCGTTTTTCAAGTCCGGTTTTTTTGGGACGTAAGGTTTTTGCCCGCTCTGGTCAGCAGGCTCCCCCGACCAGGGATTGGACTGCTTTAGCGGATCGAATTTTTTTCCCGGCTTTGAGATAGCGCGCGTCTCGTGGTAATCAACGGGCCTGGAAGGCCTGACGCTCCGCGTTTTTTTTGCGCCCAGCTTTTCGAGCGCGTCCAGGTTAAACGAATGGCCGTCCTGCCGGTTCAATTTATCTTTGG
>DRJW01000295.1 GCA_011052055.1 Nitrospirota bacterium | reverse complement strand
GACTCCCACGGCGTAGAAATATAAATTGCCCCTTTGCGCTCCCACACTGTCATGCCGGACTCCGATCCGGTATCTCATTCAAACGTCGAGACCCCGGCTCTGGGGCCGGGGTGACAATTAAGCGGCACGGCGCCCGGATTGCCGCCTTTAAATATGGAACGCGACTTTCAAAACTTCTGACAAAGTGGTGACGCCGTTCATCATTTTTCTTGCGGCGTTTTCTTTTAAAGTCGTCATGCCGGATTTGAGGGCGTGCTGGCGGATGACCCTCGCCGACTCTCCTTTTTCGATCATCCTTCTTATGTCATCGTCGATTTCAAGCATCTCATATACACCCGTCCGCCCCAGATAACCGGTGAACCGGCACTCGCTACACCCTTTGCCCTCTTTGAGCTTAACTTTGCTTTTCCCGGTTTTCAAATCGAACTGGGCCAGCTTTTTTCTGGTGACTTCGCGGCTGACAACACAGTTTGGGCATATGATCCGAACCAGACGCTGGGCCAGAACGCTTACAACGGACGATGAGAGCAAAAACGGCTCTATCCCCAGGTCTAAAAGACGGGTGATGGTCGAAGTCGTATCGTTGGTATGCAGGGTGGAGAGAACCAGGTGGCCGGTGAGCGCGGCCTGAACGGCGTTTTCGGCTGTCTCTTTGTCGCGGATTTCGCCGATCATGATTATGTCGGGATCTTGCCGTAAAATGGCGCGTAGCGAGGTGGCGAAAGTAAGCCCTATGGATGGCTGGGTCGCTACCTGGTTGAAATTTTCGCTAATAGTCTCTATTGGGTCTTCGACTGTGATTATGTTTTTCTCCGGACTGGCGAGAAGGTTGAGCGCGGAGTAGAGGGTCGTGGTTTTACCGGAGCCGGTGGGGCCGGTGACCAGGATTATGCCGTGGCGTTTATTTAACGATCTTTCAAGTTTTATCAGGTCTTCCGGAAAAAAGCCCAGCGTATCCATATCTCTTAACAGCATTTCCGGTTTTAAAACCCGCATCACCAGCTTCTCACCGAAAGCGGTCGGCATGGTCGAGACGCGGATTTCAGAGACATCCTCGCCGAATTCCAGCCGTATCCGCCCGTCCTGGGGCCGCCGTTTTTCGGCTATGTTGAGCCGGGCGAGCATTTTTACGCGCGATACGATAGCCTTATGTATTCCGATGGGGAGGGAATATACATCGTTTAGCAGGCCGTCAATGCGGAACCTTACCACGCTTGTCTCCCGTTTAGGCTCGATGTGAACGTCGGAGGCTCTTAGCTCGTAGGCGTGGTTGAACAGGTAGTCTACGGCGTTTTTTATATGCTCATCGTTTGATTGAATCTGATCCGGGCGCTTTATCTTGTTTAACTGCTCAAGGTTGCCCAGGTCGATTTGAGGGCCTTGCATCTGCGCTTCGGCCTTGCTTACCGATGACCGGAAACCGAAAAATTCATGAATGATTTTATTGATCTCACTGGGCGTGGTCATGATTGGATTTATTTTTTTGCCGGTGGCGCGGGCAATGCCGTCCATGGCCTCGTGGCTTTCCGGGTCGATAATCGCCACGTTTATAACGCCGTTTTTCTCATAAAGCGGAACGATCATATGCTTTAGGGCGAACGGTTTGGGAATCGTGTTTGCGACGATATCTATATCGAGGTCAAGTGGATCAAGCTTTTTGAAGGGAATGCCATACTGTTTTGCGATAGCTCCCACTATCTCCTCTTCCGACAAGACTCCATCCGGCTTTCCAGCCGATTTAACCCGGAGTTCGGCGATGAACAAGATAGCTTCGGCTCCGGTTTTTTTTGTCACGACGCCGTTTTTACCGGTGACAGCTTTTGCCTTTTCAAAATCCTTTTGACGGGAGATTATATGGTTAAAACCGGTGCGGTCTATACGGTTTTGCTTCAATAATGTCTGAGCGAGCTTTCGCGCATCATTAATCAGGCTCATCTTCTCAGCTTATCATATGAAAACAGATTCATTGGATCAAACAGCAAAATGGTGTAGATAGCAAACATCAATGGTTGTATCATGACTTGGCGCCTGAGCGGCGTATCCAATTAGAGTGTTTGATATCGTTTACCCGTAAACTTCCATATTTGGGCCTGGGTTATTAAAGGGAGCCATGGACTTTTTCGATCTGGCGTCTGTAAATCAAAAGCTTACTTTCAGCCTCACCGCCGATGTCGAGGCCAAGCAACATAGTTGCCTGGTCAGGAAGATTAAAGGCGCCCTGATGGCGGTGGTGATCTCCAACCGTGATAAAGACAAAATTACTTTGTCAGTGGACGACGATATTTATTTTTTCCACGATCTAAACGATGAAACCTGCCTCACCCGCGCAAGGATCGCCCAGAATCAGTCGTATCCTCTTGTCATTGTCGATATGACAAGTGAGCCTGTTCCCATATCAGGGCCGAGGGAGCCTTCGCTCCCCTCTATGCTCGAAGGGATCGAATCTGTGGAGAACGATCATCTTGTGTCAGAACCTGTAGACGAGCCGGTCGCCGGTTTATCCGGTATAGAGTCTATTGGCGTAGAGCCGGTCGATGAAACGCCGGAAAACGAATTATTGTCCGAATTGCTCCAGCCCGGGGTGGAGGATGCGGCAGGCGGGGAGATGGCCGAAACAGATGCTGGTAAAAGCGGTGAATTACTTGTGGAGCGGGTCGATATGGAGGATGTGATCGTCCTTGACGATGAACTGATGAACATCCCCGACATAGACACCAGCGAACTTGAAGCGGAGCTGGAAGCGGATATAGCCGATTCGCTGGAAGAAGAAGTGGAGGAGCCTGATTTAGAAGAGAGAGAGCCGGTTTGTGACGAGCTGGACGGGTTCGAAGAAGTATACGCGGATGATTCGCTCGAAGATATGGAGATCAAGCGATCAGAGCTTTTAGACATCGGCGAAATCGGCGGGCGGGAGCCGGT
>DRJW01000294.1 GCA_011052055.1 Nitrospirota bacterium | reverse complement strand
GGAGAGGCCACACCGGGACTACTGGCGATTTTGCATTGCGTGAGCGCTTACCCTGCGCCTCCCGAGCAGGCCAATCTTTCCGCCATTCAATCACTCAAGACAAGGTTTGGAGTCGAGACAGGATATTCTGACCATACAATCGGCATTACAGCCGCCATCGCCGCAGTGGCTATGGGCGCCCGTATCATAGAAAAACACTTTACCCTGGCCAACGATTACTCTGATTTTCGAGATCATCAACTGTCAGCCGATCCCGGTACCATGACCGAACTGGTGGAGCGGGTACGGCAAATAGATATCATGCTAGGTGACGGTGTAAAAGCCATTCAACCGAACGAAGTTCCTATCCAGGCCGCCGTGGCCCGGTCACTGGCTGTCAACTTCGACAGGGAGGCGGGGGATATTTTGTTGGCCGATGATGTGTCGTGGGTCCGTTGCGGAAACGGAGTTCCTTACGGAGCGGCCGATCCTGTTGGAAAACGGCTGACCCGCAAAGTTTCGGCGGGCGCGTCCCTCTCGGACAGCGATTTTGAATAAAACTGTTTGCGCCGGGACGGGCGAGGCTTTATAGACGATGTGCGGTATAGCAGGATATATCGGCCCCGAAACCATTTCACAAGAGCGGATCGAAGACTGCCTGGGCGATATGGGACGGCGCGGCCCCGACGCCACCGGAGCGAGGAGTTGGGAGGGAAAGCAAAATGTCTACCTATTGCATAGCAGGTTGAACATTATCGATCTGGACAATCGGGCTAACCAGCCCTTCAACAGCGGATCGCACTGGCTGGCGTATAATGGCGAACTCTACAATTATGTCGAGCTACGGCGCATACTTGAGTGTAAGGGTGTCGTGTTTTCAACACAATCCGACACCGAAACCTTGCTTGAGGTCTTGCGCCACGATGGGCTCGACGCCCTGGACGACTGCGAGGGCATGTGGGCTTTCGCTCTGTATGACGAAACCGAAAAACGCCTTACCCTCTGCCGCGACCGGTTTGGGGAGAAACCGCTCTATATTTTCCGTGAAGCTAACGGGGGAATCTATTTCGGCTCCGAAATAAAATTCATAGCGACACTACGCGGGCGATGGCCTGCCGTCAATCACGAGCATCTTCTCCGCTACATGGTGAACGGATACCGTTCGCTCTATAAAACCGGCGCCACTTTTTTCGCGGGGGTCAGCGAAGTAGAGAGCGCGATGCTATGGAATATAGACAGTTCCGGGGAGATCGAAAAACGGCGCTACTGGACGCCCCGTACAGAGAGGGACGAGTCGATGTCGTATGAGGAGGCGGTGGCAGGAACACGTAAGAGGCTCATAGAGTCGGTTCGTATTCGTCTTCGGGCCGACGTGCCGCTTGCTTTTATGATGAGCGGTGGCGTTGATTCGAACGGGCTTATCGGCATCGCCACAAAAGAGCATGGTTTCGACGTACATGGATTCACCCTGGTCGATGGCGATGAACGGTATGGGGAAGGGGAGACTGTGGCGCGGGCCGCCGCCGACCTGGGGGTGCGCAACACGCAGGTTCCGGCGAGCCGGGACGGTTTTTTTGGACAACTGGACAAACTGGTCGACCAGCATGACGCGCCAGTTTATACAATTTCCTACTATGCTCAATGGACGCTACTCAAATCGGTCAGCGATCAGGGTTACCGCATCACTGTGAGCGGCACCGGCGCCGACGAGCTTTTTTCCGGTTATTACGACCATCACCTGGCATATCTATACGAAATTTCCTCCGATTCAGAGCTTTATGCGGCTTCGGTGGCCGCCTGGGAGAAACATATAAAACCGATCACGCGTAATCCTTTTCTTGGGAAGGCCGACGCCTTTATCAAAAATCCGGGATTGCGCGACCATCTCTATCTGAACGCCGGCGAGTTTGCGCAGAGGCTGAAAAAACCTTGGAGCGAAGCTTTTACCGAGACCGCCTACGATAACGATCTACTGCGCAACCGTATGCTCAACGAGCTTTATCATGAATCGGTGCCGGTGATTCTGCACGAAGACGACCATAACGCAATGTACTACTCCATTGAAAACCGATCACCATATCTTGACAGAAGACTTTTTGAGTTCGCCGCCAGGATACCTACCCGTCATTTGGTGCGTGACGGATACGCCAAAGCGGTGCTCCGTGACGCCGTCCGTGGTTTTGCGCCAGACGAAATCGTCGATGCCCGTCAAAAGGTTGGGTTCAATATGTCAATCGACGCTTTTCTTGACCGGAGCGATCCCGAAACCCGTAGCTGGATTTTAGACGATGGGCCGATCTACGAACATGTGCGCAAAGAAGCCGTCGAGGTCATTTTAAACCGAGACACAATGCCAAATTCAGAGAGCAAATTTCTCTTCTATTTCATCAACTGCAAGCTCTTTTTAGAAAGGGCCCACAAGTGATAGGTATCATCGATTATGGGCTTGGGAACCTTCGGTCGGTGGCGGGCGCCGTGGAGAGGCTTGGCTTCGAATGGGTCATTACCGACAACGTTAAAACCTTGGACGGGGCCGACAAGTTGATTCTTCCTGGCGTCGGGGCCTATGGCGACGGAATGCGAAAACTCAACGAAAGAGGCCTTGTTGAGCCCTTGAGCGACCTTGTCCTGAACGATAAAAAACCGATCCTGGGCATTTGCCTCGGCTTTCAGCTTTTCGCCAAAGAAGGAACGGAGTTCGGATATCACAAGGGCCTGGGATGGATCGACACCACGGTCCGATCATTTCGCGATGGCGGAGTGACGGCGCCGGTTCCGCATATCGGCTGGAACGATTTGGACATATGTAAGACAGGCACATTGTTTAAAGATGTACCGGACGACGCTCTTTTTTATTACGTGCACAGCTACTATGTAGACGGAGCCCCTCTAACCGGCGTAACCGCCACGTGCCACTACGATCTTACGTTTACGGCCGCTATTGAGCTTGGCAATATTTATGGTGTGCAGTTTCATCCTGAAAAGAGCCAGCGTCATGGGTTGACGGTGCTTCGCAACTTTCTGGAAAAGAGCGAAGCGTGAGTGTCCGCAAGCGATTGATCACCGTTCTTACTTTCAACAACGGGATATTGTTCCGCACCAAGGAGTTTCATCCCGATTACCGATATACGCTTAATTTTGTCGACGCATGGTCGGTGGACGAGATCGTGCTACTCGACATCACTCGTCGAGGAGAGGGGGAGCGGCGGAATTTTTACGAGGTCGTGGAGACATTCGCCAGCCGTTGCTTTGTGCCGCTTGCGGTGGGAGGATATGTCACTACGGTGGACGATTTCAAAAAGCTTCTCTCCATAGGAGCCGACAAGGTTATCGTCAATACCGAAGCTATGCGCCGACCGGAATTCATTACCGAGGCGGCCAGGCTTTATGGCGCCCAATGCGTAGTGGTCAGCGTGGACGCTGTCAAACGGGCCGACCGGGAGTACGAAGTGGTTATCGATCGAGGGACGGAGCCTACCGGCGTGTCTCCGCATGAATGGGCCGCCATAGCGGAAAAACGGGGCGCCGGGGAGATTATGATACAGTCAGTCGAGCTCGACGGCAGTTTAAATGGATATGATAATGAGTTGAATCGCAGTATGGCCGACGCTATTTCTGTGCCGTTGCTTGTGAATACCGGCGCCGGCAACTGGAGCCACTTCGCCGCCGGCTTCAACGAAGGTGGAGCGGCGGCGGTCTGTACCAGCAACATTTATCACTTTACGGAAAGTAGCGTTAGAAGCGCCAAGCGCTATCTTGCCAGGGCGGGCATCGCCGTGCGGACAGAATAACCAAAAATGATCATCAAGCCAGGGAGTTGTGGATGAAAGAGAAGGGGGCTCGCGCGGTGCGCTACTGCGCCGAGTGTTTGACGCCCGATAGCCGGCCCCGGATTATCTTCAACCAGCAGGGTATTTGCAATGCCTGCCTCAACGCAAAGAGCAAAAAGGATATAGACTGGGATGAGCGCAAGGCGGAGTTTCTCTCTATGGTGGAGCCTTACCGCTCTACCGATGGCAGGTGGGATTGCGTGGTTCCCTGGAGCGGCGGCAAGGACAGCACATCCATCGCCTATCGACTGAAGTTCGAGCTTGGCATGAATCCACTTCTGGTCACTTTTTCTCCGATGCTCCCCAACGAGGTGGGAAACGACAACCGCGAATTGATGATACAACTCGGATTCGATCATATTTTCGTCCGCCCCAACCAGAAGGCTCATCGAGCCCTGGCCAAGCGGTTCTTTATCGAGCGGGGCAATCCGAAAGTGGCGTGGGACGCCGGGGTTAACGCGGCTCCACTG
>DRJW01000293.1 GCA_011052055.1 Nitrospirota bacterium | reverse complement strand
TAGTTATTACTACGCTTGCGGCTATTTTGTCTCGCAGTCTCGCCTGACGACTTTTCGCTCGATTTCGCTACGAAAGCGCTTTTTAGAGGTTCCCCTAAGCCATTTGTAAAGACTGTGACTCGACACATCAAGATTGGCCGAAACCTCCTTGAGCGAGTACCCTCGGTTCAACACCTGACGGACTGCTTCTTCCCGAAACTCCACCGCATACTTCTGATTACTCATATTCATCTCCAAAATCAAGTTGTCGCATGAAGATGTCTACGGAAGTGTGGCGAGTCCAATCACGCAGGAATAGATAGTTTACTCTCATTTTTGGTTACGCCGTCCGCTTTTGCGACAAGCTTGCATTCTGTGAAGATTGTTTCGGGGCAGGCGCGGCAGATATCCTTATCGAGTTTTGAGTAAATGGCGCCTATCGCCGCGCTTTTCGAGCTGAAGATGTTCTCCTCCCCTATCACATCAAGGTATCCACCTTTTTTCAGCAACGCCCTGACCTTATGCTTCACTCCATACAAGTAGAGGCCTCCTCCTCTTTCGCGCCATTCTTTCGCTTCATTGGCGAGCATTTCCGCTCCTGCGATATCGATGAAATTTATACCGCTACAGACAACGAGCACGTAGTTTTGCCTGCGGGACTTACTGCGTAGGTGCTCGAAATATTGTTGCACACGGTTGACGGATCCAAAATAGATGGAATTGTCGATTCGTATTATCTTGAACTGCGGGCATTCTGGAAGGTCGGTGTTAGTGATGAAAGAGCGGTTGGGAGATTCGACATCAGGAATACGGCTCACAATTCTAGGTTTGGATGTATTGTGCAGGTAAAGAATAAGCGAAAGTATAACGCCTGCGTAAATGGCGAACTCCAATTCCAGAAACAGCGTGGCGAGAAACGTAACAACCAGCACGGATGTCTCATGCCCGCCCGACCTTAAGATCGATTTTATATGATGAAAATCCACCAGGTTGTACGCGACAACAAGCACGATCCCGCCCATCGCTGGAATCGGCAGATACGCGGCCAGAGGGGCCACCACGAAAAGTATGGCCGCAAGAGAGATCGCGGCGAAAATGGCCGCCATCGGGGTTCTTGCGCCTGCGGAATAGTTTATCCCGCTTCTTGTGAAAGATCCCGACGACGCATAGCATGAAAAAAAACTGCCGAAAATGTTGGCGATGCCCTGTCCTGCAAACTCCTGGTTGCCGTCTATTCTCTGCTTGGATTTTATTGCGATAGACCGCGCGATGGAAACAGCCTCTATGAGGCCAAGCATTGCGACCGCCAAACTTCCCGGCGCCAATACCCTGATTGTTTTAGCGTCAAAATCAGGCATGGAAAACGGGGGGAGATGCGAAGGCAAAGACCCGACAACTCTTATGGCGTGCTCTTCGGCTCCCAGAAAATAAGCCACTAACCCGGCGACTATCATAGACACCAGCATTCCAGGCAATTTCGGATTGTATATCTTCATCCCAACCACAATAATCAGCGTAACTACAGCGACCGACAGGACATAAAAATTGGTCTCTGGCAGTTTCAGGAATACATCAATCCAGGTGTGAAGGAAAGACTCACCTGCGGGGATATCAACCCCCAGGCAATGTTTAATCTGGCTGGTGGCGATCAGCATAGCCGCGCCGGTTGTAAAACCGACGACAACTGTGTGGGAGATAAAGTTGACAATGGTTCCGAATCTTAAAACCCCCAGCGTGAATTGTATCAGGCCCGTAATAAACGTAAGCGTTAACGCCAGCTGGATGAATTCGCCGGATCCAGGCTCGGCGTAAGGGCTTATTGTTGAGAACAAGACTATGGAAATGGCGGTGGTGGGCCCGGATATAAGGTGGAGCGAAGAGCCGAAAAGCGCGGCTATTATGGGAGGGATTATCGCCGAATAAAGGCCGTACTCCGGTGGAAGGCCGGCTATCATGGCAAACGCCACACCCTGCGGCAAAACAATAAATGCGTTTGTAATACCAGCCACCAGATCGCTTTTTAACGTGGATCTGTTAACCAGGGGAAACCATGACAAAAAGGGAAGCAGTTTGCTTATATATTTATTTTCCATTACGGCCCCTGGCGCGTTGATATATTTCAGATTTGATCGTGGTCACTGTTAGCCTGCGCCCGCTCCTATTGACCGCCGGTTGTTTTGTAGAAAACCAGAAACTCGTCCATGAGGTTTTTCAGCTCGGCGGTCACGTGTTTATTTAGCTCTGTTTTGTTTGACGCAAACGGTTTGTTATCCTTTTTACTGGCCTGCCGCTCCATGCCGGAAGTCCATATGGAGGCGGTTTCCGTCGTCGATGCGCCCCCGTTCACCGTTACAGGCCGCTCAAGCGACAGCTCCATAAAAACCAGGTATTTTCGCTGGTTTTCATGCTCGTAGCCCAAATGTTTATTAAGGTCATTTTCATATCCGATATGAAAACTAAGTACGAGCCTGGCGCCGGATTTGATCTCCTCTGCCGGAAATGATTTAACGCCAATTTCACGCAACCGCGGCTCCATGTAACTTATAAGCCGCTTTTTCAAAGAATCGTCTATTATTCGATCATTCGTCTTTATGCTGATAAAAACTGTGTCGAGTTTCATACCTTTTGCGGCCACCCCCTTATCCTCGGCGTGAGCGTTCAGGGCCGACATGTAACAAGGCGCCAGCGATAGCGCCACAATAAAAACAATAAACCTGTTCATACGATATTTCCGCAGGAGTTACTCATCTCAA
This sequence comes from Nitrospirota bacterium, assembly GCA_011052055.1. Taxonomy (GTDB): domain Bacteria; phylum Nitrospinota_A; class UBA7883; order UBA7883; family UBA7883; genus DRJW01. The sequence continues at coordinate 422 of DRJW01000293.1, read as the reverse complement.
TTCCCTCACCTTGATTTTGACAACCAGAAGTTGATTGTCAAAAAACGCCTTCAAGGAATTCACCGTTCGCGAATTGGAACGAAATCCCGGACTAATCTGGAATAGGATTAGGTGACAATAATCACAGATCCTAGCAAAAGGACGCCTAAAAATCCTTTTACCTTCATCTGATTGGATTCAAATGATAATAATTGGATTCAAATTTATATGTTTCACTTGTGACAACCAGAATGTTACATCTCCTGGCATTATAGCCCCGGTTAGTAAAATAGCAATTAGTTTCAGCGGCCTGATATACAGAATATATGTACGGGGTCTTTGCGGTTTAGCAGGTCGTTGAAAAACTGTTTTCAGCGGCCTGATGTCAGCGGTACATGGAAGTACCGCCATTTTTCAAGAATGAAAAGCGCTTGAAAAATGAG
>DRJW01000292.1 GCA_011052055.1 Nitrospirota bacterium | reverse complement strand
GTCGCATCTGATCTTCCGCCACTCAATAAAGCGATTCTATCCATGCTTGAGAAGTGTAAATAATTTCACATATCCCTCCCAAGGTTTAGGCTTAGCACGTGTGCCCCGAAGGGGTATGACAAGCTATGTAGGCCTGTCCTGAGCCTTTAGTCCTGAGCTTGACGAAGGGCTGTCGCAGGGTTTTTGTTTCATGGTTCGACGAGCTCACCATGACACGTTCTTGTCACCCTGAGCCCGTCGAAGGGCGACGAAGGGCTCACCATGACACGGCTTTGTCATCCCGCTCGCATTGCGGACAGAACGGCTTGTCCATATTCAGTGGTGTCCCCAGTAAAAGAATTTACGGATACAGAGTTTAGCAATGAAACAATCTTAATACAATCTGATACCTTTGGATAATATGGAATTATTTGAAGATGCGCCATTATAAGCTTGTGGGTGTCTGTTCGGTTCAATTATACTTTCCTGAAAGTTTTACCATTATAAAAGGAGAGCAAAGTGGCAAGTGGCACCAAGAAAAACAGGCAACGCAGGCGGTGGAGATCGAAAAAAGCCAGCCATCGCAGAAAAACCAAATAAAGCGTTATGAAGCTGTCTAAAGAGCAAGTGCGTCATGTGGCGACGCTGGCCCGGCTTGAGCTTAAAGACGAAGAGGAGGAGCGTTTCTCCGGCCAGCTTTCAGCGATACTCGATTACATCAACCAGTTAGAAGAGCTCGACACGGACGGCATACAGCCCACATCGCGCGCTTTGGATGTTAACAACGTGTTTCGCGAAGACGAAGTCAAGGCCAGGTTCGATGAGGGAAGCTGGAGGTCGAACGCGCCTTCGGAGGAGATGGATCATTTCCGTGTTCCGAAAATAATAGAGGGCTAAACTTATATGACACAGCCCTGTTTTATGACGATGGGCGAGCTTTCCGCAAAGCTTGAGGCGGGGGAGGTTACGTCTGAAGAGGCCGTTTTGTCATACATTGAGCGGATAAACAGTGTTGACGAAAAGATTAACGCTTATGTCACAGTAGACCGGGAGGGCGCCATCGAACAGGCGCGCGACGCGGATCGCCTCCGGGCTTCCGGCTCCAAAGGCCCCTTGCTTGGAGCGCCGCTCGCCATTAAAGACCTAGTTACCACCCGTAATCTTCGAACCACCTGTGGCTCCAAAATTCTGGAGAATTTCATACCGCCCCATGACGCCTTCGTCATCGAAAAGCTCAAACAGGCGGGAGCCGTCGTTTTAGGAAAGACAAACATGGATGAGTTCGCCATGGGGTCGTCGACCGAGACCAGCTATTTCGGCCCGACACGAAACCCCTGGGATACAGATAAAATACCGGGCGGCTCTTCTGGCGGATCGGCGGCGGCAGTGGCCGCAGACCTTTGCGCCGCCGCCCTCGGCTCGGACACGGGCGGCTCCATACGCCAGCCTTCAGCCCTTTGCGGCATTGTCGGGCTAAAACCGACATACGGCCTTGTCTCCCGGTTCGGGCTTGTGGCTTTCGCCTCGTCGCTGGATCAGATCGGCCCGATGACAAAAGACGTAACCGACTCCGCGATACTTTTAAGCGCGATCGCAGGCCACGATCCCAACGACTCGACAAGCGCCGACAGGCCGGTGGACGATTATACAGCCGCACTGGACAAAGGAGTCTCCGGGATGAATATCGGAGTGGCCGAGGAATATTTTACGGAGGGGATAGACCCGGAGGTGGACAGCTCGGTTCGTAACGCGATATCTGTTCTTAAAGAGCAGGGAGCCAACATAAAAACGGTCTCTTTGCCGCACACGAAATACGCCGTTCCCACGTATTATGTCATTGCTCCGGCGGAAGCTTCCTCCAACCTCGCAAGGTATGATGGCGTAAAATATGGATATCGCTCCGAATCGCCGAAAGGACTTATGGAGATGTACAAAAAAACGAGAATGGAAGGGTTCGGCCCGGAAGTGAAACGGAGGATAATGCTTGGCGCCTACGCTTTGTCGGCCGGTTATTACGACGCATATTATTTAAAGGCGCAGAAAGTCCGCACTCTTATCAGAAACGATTTTGTGGATGTGTTTAAAGAGGTGTCGGCGATAATAAGCCCCACAACTCCTGCGCCCGCTTTCGGTATCGGCGAGAAATCGGACGACCCGCTACAGATGTACCTTTCAGATATTTTCACAATCAGTTGCAACCTCGCCGGTATTCCGGGATTATCTTTACCCTGCGGATTTACGTCCGGCGGCCTGCCCATCGGCGCCCAGATACAGGGCGATTTTTTCAGCGAACCGACTGTTTTACGTGTCGCCCGCGCTCTTGAAAAAGGGTTAAAGCTGGACGGTGGAAAACCTGCCATCAATCAGGACGGTTAAAGCTCATGGCGCAAACCGGCGATTCAGGATCGAAAGGCCTGAATATTTCTTCGTTCGGTAAGACCGATGTCGGGAAACGGAGAAAAAGCAACCAGGACTCGATTTTTCTCTCGCCCGATAACCGGTTTTTTATTCTGGCCGATGGTATGGGCGGTCATCAGGGAGGAGAAGAAGCCAGCAGGCTGGCGATTGAAACGGTTCGAGGGGTTTTTAACTCGCCTGACGGCCCGCGTCAACTTGGCGAAGTGGACGAAGAGTCTTTAAAGAATATACCCGACACAATTTCCCGGATGACGAGGGCCGCCGTATTGGAGGCGGACCGGGCTGTCGTTGAAAAAGGCGGGCAAACCCCTGAGCTTCAGGGGCTGGGCGCGACTCTCGAAACGTTGGTGATAGGCGAAGGGGCCGCCACCATCGGCCATGTGGGCGACAGCCGGGTTTACAGACTGCGCGCCGGGGCGCTTGAGCATGTGACCGAAGACCACTCGGTGCTGGCCGAAGAGTTGAAACGGCGTAAGATGACACCAAAAGAGATCAAGGATTTTCCTTTCAAGAACAGAATAACCAGGGCGCTGGGCCATCTGGGTGACAGGAAAGTTGATATACATAAATATGGCCTGGAAAAACATGACCTGTTTCTAATCTGCTCCGACGGCCTGACCGATGTCGCGAAGGATGAGGAGATAGAAAGCATATTAAGGGAGACGAAAGGCGATCCGAAAGGCGCCTGCGAAAAGCTTGTCCAGACGGCGCTGGACGGCGGCGGGCCGGATAACGTTTCAGTAATCGTGGTTGTGGTTGGATAATATAAAAGGAGGAAAAAATGGCGGAAGAGCCCAAAATTGTTGACAAAAACCCGTTGGTGCAAGAGATGGAGCCGGGTGAATATTGGTGGTGCGCCTGCGGCCGGTCGAGTGGCCAGCCTTTTTGTGACGGATCACACAAAGGAACCGGGATAGAGCCTGTGCAGGTAAAAATCGATCAGAAAAAGAGGGTTCCCTGGTGCCAGTGCAAACATACAAAAACGCCTCCCTTCTGCGACGGGACGCACGCGGATTTGCCGTAGTCGTTCAGGGTCGGGCGACGGGATGGGAGGGCCTGGTTAGCAGGATGCGGCCAAACCATGTCGTCTTGAATGGAGGGGCTCTTTGCGTAAGCTCAGGGTAAATGTTTTTTCCCGCCTTAACAATATTCTGCGCCAGTCGCTTAGCCCTCGCGTGACCATGAGATGGACGCGCCATCCCCGGCCTCTTTATCTAACTGAGCCTCTGGGTAAGGTCGGCGATGACATCATCGGCGGAATCGGCCATAACCCGGCAGGTTCCGGCGCCGGTATGTCCTCCCCCGCCATATTCAGCCAGCAAGTTCCCTATATCCGTCTCGCACGTCTTGTTAATGAGGCTCCTCCCCACCGCGACGATCACATATCCGCTTGCAGGAGCGTTAAAAACCCGCAGGGAGACGTTAGCCGAAGGATACAGAGCGTAGATAAGGAACCTGCTTCCGAGAGGAGTTTTAACGAGCCGCCTAAAATCGGTTGTGACAACGTTCCCTTCCAGTTGCGAATTGCCTGAAAGAGCGCTCTTATACTCCTCGTCTTGTTTGAAAAATTCACGGAGCCGGTCTTTTACTTCATCCAGCTCAACAATCTCATCTACCGTATATTCTTTTATCCACTCGACAAGTGATAGAAAATAATCATGGGAAGGCGCGTATCCCGATCTCGGATCGACGGTGTTGGCTATTTTGAGCCATCCACGCGGCCTCAAAATATCGTCCAGGCTCAAGTGGGCCGAATCTATCCGGTCTGTGGCTGTGAGAAGCTCGCTATATTTTCCCCATTCTTTTTTATTATAATAATCGTATACCAGCCTGGCGCACGAGGGAGCAAGACCGTATTTCCCCTTGAACGAGCCTGGTTTGGAGCCGCGCTCATACTCGGATATATGATGATCGAACCACAATCCGCAGTCGGGATGATACGGCAGATTAACTATAATATCCTGGCCTGAGACCGCCACTTCCCCATCCTGCATGGCTCTTGGATGCGCAAAACGTATCTGCGAGATCGACTCGGCGTCTGTAATCAAAACCGAGCAGATCAGCCCGTCGAAGTCGCCCCTTGTAATTATGTTCAT
>DRJW01000291.1 GCA_011052055.1 Nitrospirota bacterium | reverse complement strand
TGGCTGAAACCGGCGGCTATCGTGTCCAGCCTCGTGGTTCTGGGGCTGGGTGTAAAAACCGGTCACACGGGCGGAGAGCTGGTTTACAAGCATAACGCGGCCAGGGCGTATGTCAGCCAACAGACCCTTGCGCAAAATCAGGCCAGACTTGACGCCGCAAAAAAAGAGCGTCGCGACGACGATGATTAAGACTATGTGAAGATAGTAGCTCCTCGAAAGCGGATTGACCGCGCCTGACGGGGAGGAAAGCCTCTGTGAGCGACTGACCTTTCATATCTATCCATCCTGCGATGACCCGGAGCTTTTATTATCAGGCATGCTTTCTATATATACCGATCTGCTTGGGAAAGCTATTGAAAGCCCCATCACCTCAAGTTTTTTCATGATTTTAAGATTTACGCGCTGGCGCACTTCGAGATATTCGGCCCACACGGCGCTGTTGGAAAAAAAGTAGAGAAAAATATCGAGCGATGAGGCGCCAAAATCAGTGAAATATACAAGAGTGGTCATTCGCTGATCGACGCCAGGATCGGTTTTCAATATTTCCCTCAGGCTCTCCACCGCTTTTTCCATCTGATCCGCAGTCGCGCTGTACGACACCCCTACCGTCATTTTTATACGCCGGACGTTATACCCTTTATCCTTTCGCCGATCCATGTTCTCGACTTTCACATTGGCGATCATATTGTTTGGAATGTTCTCGACCGTTTTCCCGAAAGTGCGGATTCTGGTCGATCTAAATCCTATCTCCTCCACCACACCCTCGAAATCCGCCCCCTTGATCCAGTCGCCCACTTTGAACGGCTTATCCACCATAATCATCATCGACCCGAAAAGGTTCGACAACGTATCTTTGGAGGCCAGAGCGATCGCCGCGCCGCCGAGGCCCAATGAGGCGACAAGACCGCTCACCGAATATCCGAGGTTCTGCGCGATGACTATCAAGGATGTAATCACCACCAGTATGCGAAGCGAAGCGGTGATAAGCGGAGCTATGCTGATGTCGAGCCAGTGTTTTGGATCGGCCGCCTTCTGCTTTATAATTTTATCGGCTACATCCACCAGACGAAGCAATAGCCATGCGCCGAGCAGAAGAATCAGAACCTCGCCGATAACGTTTACAAAATGCTTTATATCCACCGGCTCGGTCGGCTGGGGAAGAATTTTGACAGCCAGCCATATTCCGTAGGCCAGGATAAGAACTTCAAGGGGCGGCCGTATCGCCTGAATGACAGAGTTGTCCCACTCGGTTTTCGACTTTTCCGCATACCGCTCCAGCATCCGGATAAAGCTTCCTATTATCAGCCTGCGCATGGTCATGGTAAGAAACAGGATAAGGAAGCTCAAAAGCGCCTGGTATACGCTGATACCGAAAAAACTGACTTTTGAAAATTCCGATAAATCGCTCATAGATAACATTCGCTCGACATACCTGTTATTGAACCGAAGGTTTCCCGCATGATTCTATCTGAAACATCTCTCAACAAAAAGATTAATCAGACATCAGGCCGTCAATTTCCGGCGGCGGCGGAGATCGTCGGCGCTCTTATAATACATAGCGGCAAGCAGGCTCGCCAGGCCGCTTTTTCACGCTTGTAATAACATCGTTTTGATTTAATAATAGGAGGATGAACGAAAGAGAGCGATTACGGCGTTTTTCTCCCTGCCGGAAAAGTGTGTCCGAGAGGAAGAGGAGCGATGGCTTCTTATATCCTTTCGGCTCGTATCCTGAAGATAAATTTTCCCAGCGAACCGGTTATGACTCCAAATTCATAAAAGAAGGGAAGTATTTCTACTACCAGGTCGTTTTAAGCCATGAGAGGATACTGCCGGTTCTGTTTGATCTGCTTAACGCCCTCCCTGAAAAAGCTTTTATCGTCACCCAGATACACACGGACGATTATTACAAGGAAAACGACACATATGTCAGCGATGAGCCTGTGGAAGTGGAAGAGCTTTTGCGATGGATCGAGGGCTGGAAGGATGTGGCGCTCGACGACGGTTTTTTTGGGATCGGGGCGTTTACGGAAGGGCCCACGATGGAGGTCTTTCTTGACGAGCATAAAACCATACATGTTTATCATCACGACCCCGACTTCATGGAAGAGACGCTTGAAAGGCTGGGCATCCCTTTCGTTATGGATTTGAGGCTTTACTGGGATGAGCCCCACTACCACGAATCGCTTCCGCTGTTAACCGAATATTCCGAGGACTACCTGACAGCTTTTGAAGATCTGGCTGATAAATATGATCTTCTACTCGACGAAGATGAAGATGACGACACCGACGAAGATGGCGACCCTCTGGGTATGACCTGCTGGAAAATAGAATTGAGAGGTTATAAGCCTAAATCCGAATTCGATCCCACACCGCAGGGCTTTTACTCCACACTCTATCTTAACGCCGAATCCAGAGACGACGCGACGGATATGGTGGAGATGTACATGGAGTCCAAAGATGAATACGCAGACCTCTTCCTCCAGATGGCAAGAGTGCCTGAAGAGCTTCTTAGCGCCGGGCTAAGACGTAAAAACCATGATCCTGAAGAGCCGGTCGTCTGGTTTGAGTCGGAGCGGATCGAGTTCAAATGGAACCAGCCGGGTGGATTAGATTACCGTCCTTTTTAAGGCGGGTGAATACTTACGCGGTCCAGCGGTTTTTTCTAAGAGAGCTGGTATAGGCTTCTTCTTCGCGGAGTTTTTGCGTAATTTTGTCCGCTATCTCCTGGGACTTTACCTTATATGTCCTGTCCTGAACTTCACGCTTCAGCTTGGCGATAAGCTCAGACCTGACACCGGACAGACCCTCCATTTTTTCCTTTTTCCTTTATTGTTTGTATGCTCTTTAGCTATAGTATCGGCACGAGGAAAATTTTGCATTAGGATTAAATCAAGACTCCGAATAGACTGGTTCATACTTGTTTTTCAATATATTACATAGACTCCAATGATATAACAACCATGATAAAAAGTTTTAAAGGTATGCGTCCTGATATAAACGCATCGGCTTTCGTCGATGAAAGCGCCCGGATAATCGGGGACGTTAAGATAGGCCCGGAGTCAAGCGTATGGTTTAACGCTACGGTCAGGGGAGATGTCAACTACATCCGTATAGGAGCGCGCACAAACGTACAGGACGGATCGGTACTGCATGTAACCAGATATACACACCCCCTTGTCCTGGGCGATGATATAACGGTCGGGCATTGCGTAACATTGCACGGATGCCATATCGAAGGGCCGGCCTTAATCGGTATCGGGGCGATTGTCCTCGACGGGGCGCATATCGAATCAAACGTCGTCGTGGCGGCCGGAGCGTTGGTAACAGAAGGAATGCTGGTTAAATCAGGAACTTTGTTGATGGGCGCTCCGGCAAAACCGAAACGGGCGCTGACGGACAAGGAGGCGCTCTGGCTGAAAGAATCCGCGCTTAACTATGTAGAATACAGACTTGATTATATGGACGGGCCCGCTACAGCCCCTGACTTTTCCGCTTGACGGCGACTTTTCGTATTCATAGACTGGCTATCTTTAACATATGAGAGCCTTTAATAAAAGCAACGCGATGATGCTGAAGCTGACAGTTACCAGAATCGGTGGATTTCTTAAAATTTGCGCGGTTATGGCCATGGCGGCGATAGTTTTTTTTGGCGGCGCGTGTTCATCAACATCGGATAAAAATTCAGGAAAAAACGGGGACGCCAACCAGGCCCGGTTAAAAACGGATAAAGGAGCGGAAGTCACTCCCAAAAGCCTCGAAACCGGCTTGTCCTCTCCCATCTCGGCGGAAGATTCCGGTGAAACGCCCCTTAGCAGACCGAAAATCGTAAAAGTTCAGGAAATTGATAATCCGAAATCGAGAAAAAAATATTTTGACGTTGTGGACGAGCGGGCGAAAAGCGGGGCTTTGGCCCCTCCTGTAGACAATTCGGCCAAAGCGATCCGAATAACAATGTTTGATAATAACAGCATACAAAAAGATTATCCAATGCGCTTCGGGATTGTGTGGGAGCGCGCGCTCGAATCTTTTCTTGAACTACCGTTGCATGCTGTGGATCGATCAAGCGGGATCATAATTACCGACTGGATCACAGATACAGACCGGACTGGCTCAGGCGGTGACCTTTCACTGCGCCTTTTTGGAGCGAAAGACAAAATCGTACGCTACAAATATACAATCCGTATTATGGATCGCGGCGACATAACGCAAATCAAAGTGATTCCGTTCACCCAGGTTACCAAGGGTAAAAACTGGATCGCGGCAAAACCAGGCTTAAGCGTCGCCGAGGCTATGTTCCACCGCATTGAGAGCGAGTTAAGAATCCCTCTTCCTTCTGAGCGTAACTAACATTTTTCAAGCGCTTTTCATTCTTGAAAAATGGCGGTACTTCCATGTACCGTTACATCAGGCCGCTGAAAACAGTTTTTCAACGACCTGCTAGTATATTAAAACTCATGGATAACGAAACATCTGATACCGCATGGATGGGGCGCGCTATCGATCTTGCGCGCAAAGGCAAAGGCAGAACCTCGCCCAACCCTGCTGTGGGAGCGGTCATTGTAAAAAATGGGCGCATTATAGGGGAAGGGTGGCATAAAAAAGCGGGGGGGCCGCACGCTGAAATAACAGCGCTGGCGTCTTGCAAAACCTCCGCCAAGGGCGCTGTTATCTATGTCACGCTGGAGCCTTGCAACCATACGGGCAAAACCGGGCCATGCGCGCAGGCTCTGATCGAGTCGGGATTAAGCGAGGTCGTTATCGGAGCCAGGGATGTCTCTCCTAAAAAAGGAAGGCGGGGCATTGAAGCTTTAAAACGTGCCGGAGTAAAAACAAGGGCCGGTGTTTTAAAAAGCGAGTGCGACCGCCTCATCGAGGACTTCACTAAACATTCGGTAACCGGCATGCCTCATGTCACGCTTAAAGCGGCGATAACTCTCGACGGCAAGATCGCCACCCGAACCGGCGATTCGAAATGGATAAGCTCTTCAGCTTCGAGAAGCAAGGTTCACAGGCTACGAGACGAAATGGACGCGGTGATAGTCGGCTCCGACACGGTGATCGCCGACGACCCACAGCTTACCGTCCGGCATGGAAGACCCCGTCTGAATCCGCTTAGAGTCATAGTCGATGGGGCGTTGAGCATTTCCGCAAAGTCAAAAATAATAACGACAGCCCGCAGAATCCCTACGCTTGTCGCTGTAACAAAGAGAGCGTCGCCAAGAAAAATCGGGGCGATCAGAAAAGCCGGGGCGGAAGTTGTCATCATCAAGGGAGCCTCGAAAAAAATCAACCTTCGCGCCCT
>DRJW01000290.1 GCA_011052055.1 Nitrospirota bacterium | reverse complement strand
CGTTATAGACTAGCTCTGAGTATTTGGGAACCAACGAGTCGCGCAGATGTAAAACTTCCCGATCGAGCGTCAACGACTCTACGGCCCGGCGCCCCACATGAAGGACGGTTCCGCCCGGCGTTTCGTAAACGCCTCTCGATTTCATCCCGACAAAACGGTTCTCCACCAGATCGACTCTGCCGATCCCGTTTTTCCCGGCCAGTTTATTCAGCCGGTCGAGAAGTTTCGCCGGGCTCATTTTCTTTCCGTTCACCGCCACAGGGTCGCCTTTTTTATAATCTATGGTGATAACGGTTTCTTTATCCGGCGCATTTTGAGGCGAGACGGAAAGCTGGAACATCTCCTCCGGCGCTCTTGCCCACGGGTCTTCTAACACGCCTCCTTCGAACGACAGATGCAGAAGGTTTCTATCCATCGACCACGGTTTTTTCTTTGTGGTGGAGACCGGGATTTTCCATTTCTTGGCGTAAGCGACAAGAGCCTCGCGAGAGTTCAGCTCCCATTCGCGCCATGGGGCGATACATTCGATTTTCGGGTTCAGCGCATGGTACGCAAGCTCAAACCGCACCTGGTCGTTTCCTTTCCCGGTGGCGCCATGAGACACGGCGTCGGCGCCCTCCGCTCTTGCGATATCGATCTGCTCTCTTGCGATTAAAGGCCGGGCGATGGAGGTGCCGAGAAGATAGACCCCTTCATACACCGCTCCAGCGCGGAGCATGGGAAATACGAAATCTTTTACGAACGTTTCTTTAAGATCGCGGGTGACAAGTTTAATGGCGCCAGAGTTTTTCGCCTTGGCGTTTAACCCCTTAAGCTCCTCGCCCTGTCCCAGGTCGGCGGCGAAACAGATTACCTCGCACTTGTAGTTTTCTTTTAGCCACCGGACAATCACCGACGTATCCAGTCCGCCCGAATAGGCGAGCACAACTTTTTTTACTTTTCTCATCCCGTCTCCGAAAATCAGCTGTAATAGGTTATTTAACGGTGACAGTGTAGCAGATTTCAGGGCGCAGGCTACCTGTCCGGGGGCAGGGCTATCTATTACTTTACCTATGCCATTCACGGGCTTGCCCGAACTCTACGCCACTGTCATCCCGGACTTGATCCGGGGTCTCGCTTTCCCAGACGCTAGTATTGTACTATTGAGGAGACGCCGGATCGGTGTCCGGCATGACACGGTTATACAGAGGTCTCATCTAAAATTTTCCTTGTCGTCCTCTCAATGTTAAACTCTTTTGATGAAAAAGTTTTATATAGCCGTAATCGCCGCTGTTTTCCTGACTGGTCTTGCCGCCTGCTCGAATGACAGAGATAAAAACGGGAGCGCGCGCGTTCAGACCCACAAAGTCGTTCGTTCAGACCTTATCGTCAGCGTGTCCGCCTCCGGGGTGATTGAGCCGAACTTCCAGGTAGAGGTCAAATCCAAAGCGTCGGGCAAGATTCTGGAATTTGAGATGGAGCCGGGGGACGCGGTAAAAAAAGGGAAGACCCTGATAACTCTTGACCAGAGAATGGAAAAGCGCAACCTGACCCGGAGGGAGGCCGATCTTGACAGCGTTCTTTCCGAGCTGGAATCGGACAAGGCAAGCCTGCGGGAGAGTCGGCTCAAGCTGAAAAGAGCGGTGAAACTTTTCCAGCGAAAACTCGTCTCCGATCAGGAGCTGGAGTCCGCCAGAGCGGTCGCGGATATTGGCGCCGCCCGGATCGGAGAAGTGAAAGCCACCATAATAAAAGCCCGCCTTGCGGTGGAGGACGCGAAAGAAAGGCTCGGCGACACGGTGATCGTATCTCCAATCGACGGCGTGCTTGTGGAGAAAAGCGTCGAGAAAGGACAGATCATATCCTCTGGAATAACATCGTTCACCGGAGGCACCAAGCTTTGCGTTATAGCCGACCTGTCGCGTATGTTCATTTTCGCGCAGGTCGATGAGACCGATATAGGAAAAGTTTTCGAAAGACAAAAAGTAAACGTGTCAGTAGACGCCTATCCCGACAAATCTTTCGAAGGCGTGGTAAGGCGCATCTATCCCACGGGCGAGACAAGCGACAACATAACCGTGTTCAGAGTGAAAATAGAGATTCTCGATTTATCTGCGAATGAAATCTTTTTAAGGCCGAAAATGACCGCCAACGTGGACATAATAATCGGCAGGCGCAAGAACACGCTGATAATATCGGAAGACGCTTTGCGCGCCGGGGATAGCGAGGGCTCGAAGCTGTACGTCATGGTTCAGGATGGAAATAAAACTTCAAAAAGAGAAGTGACCGCCGGTCTGTCCAACGGGTTTGAAACCGAGATTTTAACAGGACTTAAAGAGGGCGAAGTGGTTATATCTGGCCCGTCATCTTCGAATGATTAAGATCGTCGATATACGCAAAACCTACCAGCTTAACGGACTTAAAGTAGCGGCGTTGGCCGGCGTCTCTCTCGATATAGATAAAGGCTCTTTCATGGCGCTCATGGGGCCGTCCGGCTCTGGCAAGACCACTCTTATGAACATCATCGGCTGCCTGGACACGCCGTCGGGCGGCGACTACTTCCTCGACGGGCGCAACGTGGCGGGGCTTTCCGAGGATCAGTTGTCGGAAGTTCGAAGTTTCGATATCGGCTTCGTGTTTCAAAGCCACAACCTGCTGGCCCGCAACACCGCCCTGGAGAACGTCTGCCTGCCCCTTTATTACCGGAAGGAGACCGACCCGAAAGATAAAGCGATAGAAGCGCTCAAAAGAGTGGGCCTTGAAGGGAGAAAAAGCCATTTCCCGAATCAATTATCGGGCGGCGAATCGCAGAGGGTCGCCATCGCCCGCGCCCTTGTCACCGAACCG
>DRJW01000289.1 GCA_011052055.1 Nitrospirota bacterium | reverse complement strand
TTTTACGATTATTCAAGCAAATACACACCGGGAGCCACCATCTACCATATTCCGGCCCGCCTCAAAGATGAGGTTTTAAAAGAAGCCCAGGCGATCACCATGAAAGTTCATCGCGAGTTGAGATGCAGGGGGTTTTCTCGCTCTGAGCTTATTGTGGATAAACAGGGGAAGGCCTGGTTTATAGAGCTAAACACAATACCGGGATTGACGAAGACCAGCCTTTTGCCAAAGGCCGCCGGGGCCGCCGGTATTTCTTTCGACGAGCTTGTTCTGACAATTTTGGAAGAGACGATAAAAGATGAGAAAACGCGCAAACGTAAAAACGGGGCGTAAAAAAAGAAAGAGCCGTCTTAAGGAGGCGCTTTTGCGGCTCAACGCCCTGGCTGTGGCGTTTGTACGTATAGTTTTAATAACTGCGGTGTTTACTTTATCGGCGGTCGGCGCTTACGCGGGATATGAAAAAATGAAAACCACCGATTATTTCAGAATCGCCAATGTGGAGGTAGACGGTCTTGAAAGGGTGAGCGAACCCGACTTCCTGCGGCTTCTTGGGAATATAAAAGGTAAAAGCGTTTTCGAGTTCGACCTGTATGAAGCTGGAAAACGTCTTCAGACCCACCCGTGGATCGAATCTGTGGAGATACGCCGCCGGTTACCTGCGACGATAAGAATCCTGGCGGGAGAGAGAACACCGGCTCTGATCGTCGCCGGCTCACGCCGGTTTCTTGCGGACAGGCATGGTGTGATACTTAGAGTGATCGGGAAAGATGAAAATCCGCTTTACCCCCTTATAACAGGGATTTCTTTGGGCGCCAGGCCGATGAGGCCGGGAGGCCAGATCGATCCTGGCGCGATACGGGACGCGCTCAGAGCCATCGGCAAACTTACCGGCTACAGGCTGTTCGGGAAAAGCAGGCTCAAAAGCATCGACCTTTCAGGCAAAGACCGGCTTGTTTTAAGGTTTGAAGGCTCCGCCGTGACCGTCATCGCCCAAAGGCTCGACTGGACGGATGGAGCCGAAAGGCTCAAGACGGTCGATTACATTTTACGCGGCAGGGAAAAAGCTGTGATACAAATCGACCTGTCTTTTCCAGACAAAGTTATTGTGACGTATCCAACTAATACTCAAGATCAGAGAGGTTAACTTGTTATGGCAAAAGATAAACAGATAATAGTTGGGTTGGACATTGGCACAACAAAAATATGCTGTGTTGTGGCCGAAGCGGGACTGGAAGGTGTGGAGATAATCGGGCTTGGCGCCCATCCGTCCAGGGGACTTCGCAAAGGGGTTGTCGTCAACATAGAGGCCACCGTCGAGTCGATCAAAAACGCCGTCGAGGAGGCGGAGCTGATGGCCGGTCTTGAGATAGAGTCGGTCTATGTCGGCATAGCCGGCGGACATATAAAAGGGTTCAACAGCCACGGTGTTATCGCCGTAAAAACCAACGAAGTGACGCAAAACGACGTGGATCGAGTTATTGAGGCCGCAAAAGCCGTGAACATACCGATGGACAGGGAAGTAATCCACGTTTTATCCCAGGATTATATCGTTGACGACCAGGACGGGATAGACGCCCCGGTCGGGATGAACGGTGTCCGTCTCGAGGCCAAAGTTCACATCATTACCGGCGCCGTCACATCCGCCCAGAACATAATAAGGTCAGTCAACAGGGCCGGGCTGGAAGTGGACGACATCGTGGTCGAGCAACTCGCCTCCTCCGAAGCCGTTCTCGATCAGGATGAAAAAGAGCTGGGCGTGGGCCTGATAGATATGGGCGGCGGCACAAGTGACATCGCCATTTTTATGAATGGGTCGATAAAAAGCACCGCCGTCGTGGCGATAGGGGGAAACCACCTTACCAATGATGTCGCCATCGGCCTTAGAACCCCCAACCATGAAGCGGAAAAGATTAAAAAAACGCATGGGTGCGCTACGACGGCCATGATTTCCGAAGACGAGGTTATAGAAGTCCCCGGCGTCGGAGGCAGGGACGCAAGACAGCTGTCGCGCCGGGTGCTGGCCGACATAATCGAGCCGAGGGTGGCGGAAATGTTCAGCCTTATAAAGCGGGAGATCGAGCTGACCGGATTCACCGACAAGAAGAAAGTCGCCTCCGGCCTGGTGCTGACGGGCGGCGCTTCGATAATGGAGGGAATGCCGGAGATGGCGGAGGCGATTTTCGATATGCCCATACGGCGGGGAATCCCAAAAGGCGTCAAAGGCCTTATGGATCTGGTCAACAGCCCTCTGTACGCCACGGCGGTGGGGCTTGTCTTGTTCGGATACAAAGACCTGCTATCGGGGAGGATACACAAATTACGGGGCAGAAACATGTTCGACAAGGTTCTGGGACGGATGAAGGAGTGGGTGAAAGAGTTTTTCTAATTACATTTTACAAATGAAACGTTTTTTTATATATGGAGGTAAGAGATGACCGAGAATGAATTTACTGATGAAAACGAGGGGCAGGTGTTTTTCGACTACACCGATGAAGCCGAGCACAACGGCTATAACGCCACAATAAAAGTCATGGGAGCCGGAGGCGGAGGCGGCAACGCCGTTTCGACAATGTTTAAAGAGGGTGTCACCGGCGTCGAGTTCATCGTGGCCAATACGGACGCGCAGGCGTTAAAAGCTTCACCGGTGCCAAACAAGCTCCAGATAGGCAGGCAGATCACCAAAGGCCTGGGCGCAGGTGGAAGGCCGGATATAGGCAGGGCCGCGGCGCAGGAGGACTCCGAGTCTATCCGCGCAATGCTCGACGGAGCGGATATGGTGTTTGTAACCGCCGGAATGGGAGGCGGCACAGGCACCGGGGCGGCGCCCATAGTGGCCGCGATCGCAAAAGAAATGGGCGCTCTTACAGTGGGCGTTGTCACCAAACCGTTCAGTTTTGAAGGCAAACGAAGAGCGCAGTTGGCCGAGCAGGGGCTCAACGAATTCCGCAAAAATGTGGATACGCTCATCACAATCCCCAACCAGCAACTGCTTAGTTATGTCTCAAAGAAAATGCCGGCCACCGAGGCGTTCGCCATCGCGGACGGAATACTTTGCAAAGCGGTAAAAGGCATTTCCGAACTGATTACAGTAGGCGGTATTGTGAATCTCGATTTTGCCGATGTGCAGACGATAATGAGCGCCAAAGGAATGGCCCTGATGGGAACCGGCGTGGGCACAGGTGAAAACCGCGCCGTGGAAGCGGCCGATAACGCCATCAACAGCCCCTTGCTCGAAGACTCGTCCATCGACGGAGCCAAAGGAATCCTTATAAACGTCACCGGAGGAGAGGATCTGTCTTTGCACGAGATAGACGAGGCCGCGTCACTTATCACCGATTCGGCTGATCCAGACGCGCAGATTATTTTCGGCGCCGTGATTAACAAATCACTAAACGATACGGTAAGCGTAACCGTGATCGCCACAGGTTTTAGAAGCGCCCAGGAAATAAAGCGGGCCGACGATTTTCGCACGAATGAAGAGAGCATGAACCCGGAGCGGCGCGATAAACTAAAAGGGATTATCAACAACCGCCTAAGAGACCATGACCAGAGCGCGGATATGCCTGTCTTTAACAAAGGCCCCAGGAAAGGGAGGCCCATATTAAAAGAGGTCAGGATGGATCTGCCCCCTATCGACGACGATCTGGATATCCCGACTTTTATACGTAAACACGCTGATTAAGGAAATGCGCCAGAGCCCATGAAAAAAGAAATGATAGCGAAGTCGGTCAAGCTGACGAACATCCAGCTTCGTGAGCACAACACATTGCTTCGCAAGAACCTGAAGCGTATCGTCTCATGCTCTACCGACAACGAAAAAGCCCAGGAGAGGATGGATGAGATAGAAAAGCTGATTTTTGACGCTCCTTCGCTCAAAGTGATGTTCGACGCTGTTATTACCCAGGGGCGGAGAATTTTCGAAATCAATTTTATTACGGTCGTTTTAGAAAACGAATTAAAAGAGTTTTACCCTGAAAATTATCATCATGGCGAGAAAAATGTCTATCTGGGATCAGAGAATATATTCTTCGACGATCTGGGCGGAATGGATTCGAATTTTAGTAATGGCGAGCCGACGCTTCGGGGCAACCTGAAGAAAGGATCGGACAAATTCTTTCCGAACGGAATCAGCCGGAGAGTCCGGTCCGAAGCCATTGTCCCCGTACACGCCAATGGCCGGATCATCGCGATTTTAAATTTCGGTAGCCAGGACAACACCCGCTTTATGGAAGGGTACGGCTTCCGGTTTTTGATGCGGCTTGCAAGGCTCGTCGCCCTCAAGATTGAGATGTTCAGGGTGCTGGGGCCGGAATTCAGAGGGGAAAACACCGACGGGTGATAGAAAAGAGCCTCTAGCGGTAGTTATGTAATGAAACCCGAATCCAGCAATAAAAAAGCGCCCGCATATGAGCGCGCATGGTAAGGTCAGTTATAAGCCAGGTGAATCCTATATCACGTTTTTCAAGGTCGGGCGGCAAGCTTTCCCCCGGCTCCGTTCCCATCGACCGCATAATAGCCGCAACCGGGACGCCTCTTTATGTATACGACGCAGACCTCATGCGCCATCAATACAATAAGCTCGTAAAGGCGCTTCCCCGCAGTTTTACAATCTGTTATTCCATGAAAGCCAACCCGAACCCGGCGGTGGCGAAAATATTCAGAAAACTTGGCGCGGGCGCGGAAATCGCCTCCAAATCCGAGTTAGAGGCGGCGCTTTTATCAGGCTTTAAACCTCGCGATATTATATACGCAGGGCCGGGCAAAACCGAGGATGAGTTAAAAGACGCCATGAGGAGCCGTATCGGCGTTATCAATGTCGAATCGGAGACCGAGCTTGAAAGAATTTCAAAACTTTCCCGCCGTATAAATAAAAACAGAAAAAGAGCCAAGACAAAAATCGCGCTCAGAGTGAATCCAGATTTTACGAGCGGGAATAAAGGCGAGGTGATGATCGGCGGCTCAAGAAAGTTCGGAATCGATTCGGAGACAATCGAGCCTCTAATTTTGAAAACTATGGCCGATCCGGGGCTGGATCTGGCCGGATTTCATTTTTACGCCGGGACAGGATTATTAGAGGCTAAAACGTTGATACAAGCGTACAAGGCTTTCGTCAGATGGATGAAGAAAACATCTGTCCGGTTGAAGCTTGATGTGGGAGTAATCAATTTCGGAGGCGGGCTTGGCATTCCATACGCCGATGGTGAAAACGAGCTTGATATAAAAGCCGTGGGGGCGGCGCTCAAAAAAATAACGGCCAACCTTGCAAAATCGCCCGGCTTTAAAAAGACAGGCTTCATCCTTGAGCCGGGAAGGTATCTGGCCGGGCCTTCCGGCGTATATATATCGGAAGTGACAGACATCAAGCGATCGAGAGGAACGTTGTACGTCATCACCAACGGCGGGATAAACCATTCTTTGATCCCCATCGTTTTAAACAGGAATTATCCAACAGCCATACTGAATAAAATGAACAGGAGAAAGAAAATAGAGTGCGTTGTGGCGGGGCCTCTCTGCGCGTCGCCGGATCAGTTTTCCCGCAAAGTAAAATTGCCGAAACCTGAAATAGGCGACCTTCTGGGCGTTTTTAACTCCGGGGCCTACGGCCTTACCGCAAGCATGCTTGAGTTCCTGTCGCATCCCACCCCGGCGGAGGTTCTTACAGACCAGGGGAGGGCGTATCTTATCCGCGAATCGAGAAAACCTGAGTTTGGCGGTTTTAAAAGACTGAAAATTTAACGCCACATCCGCCGCTCCACCCGCTTTTACAACTGAAAAAACCAGGGAATGACTTTTTTCAGCATACTGTTGGATATAATAGCTCAAAACGGATATACGTAAATTATGGAAAAATATTTTATCCCTCTGGCTCTGGTTCTTGGCCTGATACTTGCCGCCATCGTGACCCGCTGGATGAACTGGTACGCATGGGGAGAGAACCGGTATAAAAAAAAGCTGAGACACGTAAAAAGAAGAGCGCAGTTGGAAAACGACGCCGATGGAAAAGAAAAACAGAGCCGGTAGCATGGGCGTAGAGTTCGCCTCTCTTGGTTTCGACGAGATTGTCTCCGCTATAACTGAGCGGGCGAACACTCCGGGCGGTCAAAAAAGAGCGTTGGCGTCCGCGCAGGCTGTGGACGTTCAGGAGGCCACAAGGCGGCTAGACGAAACCGGAGCGATGCTAAAGCTTATGGAGCGCCGCCCCGATTTTAATATCGAGCCTTGCGAAGATGTGACGGGCCTGTTATCAAAAGCCATAAAGTCAGCGATACTGACCGGAGCCCAGCTGAGGAGCTTTGTCCCGCCTCTCCGAACCGGCGCGTCGCTTGTGACAATCTTCAAAGTTGAAATCGATGATGAGATAGACCCGATCCGCTCCGAAATTCCGTCGGTTCCCGGTTTTGCAGAGCTAATAGACGAGACGATAGACGAACAGGGCCAGGTTCGCCCCGACGCGACACCGGGGATAGAGCGGCTCTATAAAGCCTTGAATGGCCTGCGCCGCTCGATTCGCGACCGGGCGGAAAATATGCTCAAAGACCCGAAACTGGCTCCCATGCTTCAGGATGATTACGTAACCGTGCGCGATAACAGGTTCGTCTTGCCCATAAAGGCGGAGCGTCAATCCCATGTAAAAGGGATTGTCCACGACTCCTCCAATTCCGGTCAGACTTTTTATATCGAGCCGACCCAGCTGGTCGATTTAAACAACAGGCTAAGAACGGTGGAGATGGAGCTGGAAGATGAAATCGCAAAACTTCTCGGAGAGCTGTCAGCGATGGTGGCTGGCGAAGCGGAGGCGATAGGAGAAATTTACTCCGCCATTTGCAGTCTGGATCAGATAATGGCGCGCGCGCGCCTGGCGGCGGAATTCAATCTTACCCGCCCCGTTTTTAGCGATCAGCTAAAGCTCGTCAACGCCGCTCATCCGATCATGCTACTTAAAAACAAAAATGTTGTCAGAAACGAAATATCGATCCCGCGCGGCGCCAGGGCTCTGATTGTCTCCGGCCCGAACACAGGAGGCAAAACAGTGGCGCTCGCCACGATAGGCCTGACGGCGGTGATGGCCAAATCAGGGCTTTATATCCCGGCGGGAGAAGGCTCGAAGCTCCCCTTTTACAACAAAATCTTCGCCGATATCGGCGACAACCAGTCGATCACCGACGACCTTTCGACTTTTTCCGGACACCTCAAGTCGATAAACGAAATTGTCCGCCGGGCCGGGGCCGGGTCGCTTGCTTTGCTGGACGAGTTGATGATAAGCACAGACCCGAAAGAGGGAAGCGCGCTGGCTATGGCCGTGGTGGAAAAGCTGGTTGAAAACGGCGTTGACGTTGTGGTCACTACCCATTTTAGCGACCTTAAAGTAATGGCGCAGACCGGCGATCTATACCATAACGTCTCCATGGAGTTCGACGCGGAGCGCGCCATCCCCACATACCTGATGATCAAAGGCGCGCCGGGAGAAAGCTCGGCGCTGGCTGTGGCTGAAAAGCTTGAGCTGGACGGATCTATTATCGCCGGGGCGAGGAGAAGGCTAGACGGAAGCGACGAGCGGATAGAAAAAACACTGGCCGAATTGAGAAATCAGAAGAAGGCGCTGGCAAATGCGGCGCGGGAGGCCGATAAAGCGCTGGCCGAAGCGGAGCGCAATCGCGCGGATACTGAAAAAGCCCGTGTGGAAATGGAAACCAGACGGAGCGAGATAGCCAAAACCGCCAAACGCAAAATCTCCGGCGACATAGCAGAGGCCCGCCGGATCATAAACGAGCTGGTAGCAGAGGCCAGAGGCGCCAAAGGATCGAAGGCCGCGCTGAAAAAATCGGTTGAGAAGCTCGAATCGATCACGTCCGATGTCAGGAGCTCGATAACCCCGGTCGAGCGGATCGCGCGGGACGAGTTGAGGGCGGGTGATGAGGTATACCTTATCCCCCTTGAGCGAAAGGGCGTTTTATCATCCGATCCGGCAGGTGGAAAAGCCGAGGCGGTTTTAGGCTCCATCCGCATGACAGTCGCCCTATCAGACCTGGTGGGAGTGCGGAGAGGGTCGGAAATAACGCCGGGCGATAAAAGAAAAACCATCAGGTTTAAATCCACAGCCGGTACAGATGTCTCCTGTGAAGAGGAGCTAAACATCATCGGATTGCGAACGGACGAGGCGATAGAGAAAGTCGAGAAATTTCTCGACTCGGTTTTTAGAGGCGCCCGTGACACCATTCGTATTATTCATGGAAGCGGAACCGGGGCTTTGCGGACAGCCGTGCATGAATATCTGGTAAGCTCTCCATACATATCCAGTTACAGGCTAGCCGAGCCGAACGAGGGGGGCGAAGGAGCCACAGAGGTAACTTTAAAAAAGGATTGACGACCTGTGAAGACTGTGGATATTTGGATAGTGGCGGTCATTGCGGCCTGTTGCGTTGTGGCGCCATTGATAGTTTACGCCGTCAAAAAGAGGAAAGACGCCAGGTAAACCTGCGCCGCATGCGCCGGAAATAAATGGCGGAAGATGAAGGGAGTCGAACCCTCCCGGGACGGATTACGCCCCTGTCTGGATTTGAAGTCCAGCCGCGCCACCGGACACGTTCATCTTCCCCTGATAACAGCATAATGACAGCGCCATGATAAAAAAAGAACGGCGCGCCGGGGAGGGCCGCCGATCATTAACATGAGCACGGCAAAGATTGTAACATGAACCGTTTGACACAGGTTTTACTACTGTGTAAGCTTGAGATTAACGCCCGATTCACCTCCTGGGAACGATAATGAACCGAACCAGAATTCTTGTCGCTGACGACAGCGCCACTATCCAGAAAGTCTTCGAGCTGGCTTTTGAAAACGAGGATATAGAGGTCATTTTGACCAGCGACGGAAACGAGGCGCTCGAAACGATCCGGCGCGAAAGCCCGTCTATGGTGATAGCCGATGTGAACATGCCGGGGCTGGACGGGTTCGAGCTTTGCCGGATGTTGAAAAACGATGAGAAATCGGCCTCGATTCCTGTTTATCTTATATCTTCGGCCCTCGACGATTTCGATGAATTAAGATCGGAGGAAGTCGGGGCGGCGGGGCGTTTCGAGAAGCCGTTTCGCTCTGAAGATATGGTAACCAGGGTCAAGGCCGTCATATCCGAAATACAAAGCGGCGGCGCCATAGCGCCGGATGATGAAATCGGCGGCGATATGATGGAAGCCATCGAAGATATCAGCGTCGAGGGGGGCGGGGAGCCAGAAACAGAAAAGGCGCAGGAAGATACTTTTGACGATATAGACATTTCATTAGACAGTCTTCTCGATTCGGTAGAGCACAGGGTAGACTCGCCTGTAGATGAGGATTCGGTCATCGTGGTCGAGGGCGGCGCCCCGAATATCGATGAGGAGCCGCAACCGGATGTAGATGAGGATTCGGTCATCGTGGTCGAG
>DRJW01000288.1 GCA_011052055.1 Nitrospirota bacterium | reverse complement strand
GAGGGTAGCCATCGGCGCGGCTGAAAAGGCTTCTTTTTTCACCGCCACATTTACGGAGTATTCCAGTAGCGGGCTGATTTTTAACGAGAATGACAGCATAGACAAAAGGGATAAAGAACTGCGCAAGCAGATAGATGACCTTGAAGTCCGGTTGGCAAAAAAAGAAGAAGACCTCAAATCCAAGTTTGTAAATCTGGAAGTCTTGCTTTCCAAGCTTACTTCCGAGCAGAGTTATCTTGATTCGCAATTATCTAACCTGTCAAAAGGCTGGGGATGATAATAAAATTATCTTAAAGGAGAACGGGAATGAACAACGGACCGGCGAAAGCTTATCAGGTCAATCAGGTGTCAACGGTCAACGGGTCAAAGCTTATCTTGATGATGTACGATGGCGCGATCCGTTTTATCAATGAGGCGATTTTGAAAGTAGGCGCGCAAGACGTGGCGGGCCGCGGACTGTACATCAGCAAAGCGCAGAAAATTATCAACGAGCTCGAAAACTCGCTGGATAAAAAACGGGGCGGCCAGGTGGCGGTTAATCTTGAGAAAGCCTACCAGGAAATGAGCAGAAGGTTGACCAAAGCTAACATTTCCGGAGAAGTGTCTGATCTTCGTGTCACGCTCAAAATGGTCAATAACCTGAAAGGAGCGTGGGAAAAGGTAATCAATGGCTCCGGCTCGACGAACCTGTCAAACTCCGGCAGTCTGCGAAATGAGATGAACCTTTCGAAAACAGCCGCCAACGTGGCCATTAACGCCTGACCGCTTAACAAACCCGTTCTCCTTTCAATGGGGCAGGCTGATCCGGCCTGTCCCTTTTCTTTATCAGTTTTCGTGGCTCACACTTTTCTTCTCCCCTATACTAAACCAATGACACAAAAGTTTAAACTTGTCTCCGAATTCAAACCGAAAGGAGACCAGCCAGCCGCGATAAAGAGCCTTGTGAAAAGTATCGACAACGGCGTTTCCCATCAGGTTCTGCTCGGCGTAACCGGCTCCGGCAAAACTTTCACACTGGCCAATGTCATAGAAAAGATTCAGAAACCTACCCTTGTCATCGCCCATAACAAGACTCTCGCGGCCCAGCTTTACGCCGAGTTCAAATCTTTTTTTCCGGAAAACGCCGTCGAATATTTCGTTTCGTACTACGATTATTATCAGCCAGAGGCTTACCTGCCTAAAACCGGCGCGTATATAGAGAAAGACGCTTCTATAAACGACGAGATAGACAAACTCCGCCACAGCGCCACCAGATCACTGTTCGACAGGAGAGACGTTATTATCGTGGCTTCCGTTTCGTGCATATACGGGCTGGGGTCGCCGGAGGTTTATTTCGGAATGAAACTCGAGCTCAAAAAGGGCGACGAGCTGGAGCGGGATCTGTTGCTTGAAAAATTGGTCGGCGTACTTTACGAAAGGAACAATATAGATTTCAAGAGGGGGACTTTCAGGGTGAACGGGGATGTTGTGGAGATAATGCCGATATACGAAACCGACTCGGCCATCCGCGTGGAGTTTTTCGGCGACGAGATAGACTCAATATCCATAGTCGACTCTCTTACCGGCCGGATTGTGGAGCGGCTTGAAAAGATAAACATCTATCCCGGCTCCCACTACGTCACGCCGGTAGAGAAAATGGACGAGGCCCTCGTGGAGATTCATCACGAAATGGAAGGGGTGGAGGATAAATTTATCGGAGAAAACAAGTTGATCGAGGCGCAGAGGATAAGGGAGCGCACACTGGCCGATATCGAGATGATAAAAGCCATCGGCTATTGCAACGGAATAGAGAACTATTCACGCTACCTTTCGGGAAGGAAACCGGGCGAGCCTCCACCGACGCTTCTTGAATATCTGCCGGACGACTCGCTGATAGTGATCGACGAAAGCCATCAGAGCGTTCCGCAGATTGGCGCTATGCAAAAAGGAGACCGCGCCCGTAAAAGATCGTTAGTGGGATACGGGTTCAGGCTCCCCTCCGCTTTCGATAACCGGCCCCTTTCTTTCGAAGAGTTCGAACGGCTCGCCCGGCGGGTCATCTATGTATCGGCGACGCCTGCGCCGTATGAGCTTGAGAAATCGGGAGGAGCTGTTGTCGAGCAGGTGGTAAGACCCACCGGACTTGTTGATCCACCGGTGTTGGTGCGCCCTGTGGAAGGACAGGTCGATGATCTGCTTGCGGAGATAAACGCCAAGACAAAAACGGATCAGCGCGTTCTGGTCAGCGCGATGACAAAACGGCAGGCGGAGGATTTGACCGATTATTATCAGAATCTTGGGGTGAGGGCGAGGTACCTGCACTCCGACATAAAAACCCTGGAGCGAATAGAGATAATAAACGATCTCAGGTCGGGCGAGTTCGACGTCCTCATAGGTATAAACCTTTTAAGGGAAGGGCTGGATATTCCAGAGGTGGGGCTTGTCGCCATACTCAACGCGGATATGGAAGGTTTTTTAAGATCTGAAACATCTATAATCCAGACCTCCGGCCGGGCGGCGCGAAATCTTGGCGGAGAAGTGATCCTTTACGCCGATAAAGTGACAGGCTCAATAAAACGGGCCATGAGTGAAATGGATCGGCGGCGAGAGCTTCAGTCCGAGTATAATGAAAAGCACAATATCACACCAGCAGGCATATCTAAAAAAATCAGCGGAGCCTTGAGCTTTATCTATTCGGATGGAGCCAAAGCGGGGGATAAAGATGTCGATATTGAAAACCTGGAGCGCGGTCATCTTGAGTATCTTGCAGACAAATATGAGCGGGCGATGAAAAAAGCGGCGGAAGACCTGGATTTCGAGTCCGCCGCCGAGTTTCGCGACAGAATAAAGAAGATCAAGAAGCTTGAGCTTCTCTGATAAAAATGTTCTAATGATTTTCTATTCAAAGTTTTGCTGGCTCCCAATCATTCAATCGACCTTTTGACGAATATTTGGATTTAGAAAATCATCTTTTTAAATACCGCAAAAGGGGTAGAATAATATTAATTTATGTTAATAATATTTATTGACCTGTATGGCTGTTCCTCTTAGAATTTACCCGTCATCGTTTTTGTCGATGGTGGTCGCTACCGTGGTTTAAGTAGAAGTCGTTAGAGTTTTCTGAGGTCATAATCCAGGAGCCTTAGCTGGAGCGGTAAATAAATATGCTTAACTACTGTCTCGAAAATCCTAGTATCTCGAAAAGATATCAACTTCTGCTGGCCGGACTTATCTTTTTTAATTTTTTACTGGTCGGCCTGGTGTACGAGTATTGGATTGCTGGCATGATCCATACATGCCTGTTCCCTGAAAGCACGTTTTTAAGCCACCTTATTCACATTATGTTTTATATGTGTCTGGCGGCCGCCGGAACCGTTTTTCCATTCTGGCTCATCGTCAACGCTATAAAAGAGCTTTTTAAAAGGAAAGCTATTTTAAGAAACCAGGGTCGCTTTCTAAAACTGGAGGCTGATATCGGCCATCTGCTGACGGAAAAAACCAAACTTTCAGAATTCCTTCAAGGAACCGCAGAAGCTATCATATCGAATATGGACGCTCAATTCGCGCGCATCTGGCTACTTGATAAAGAAACCAACGCGCTGAAATTATTCGCCAGCGCCGGAATGTCCGGAGTGTACGGTTGTCTTAACGGGCCCCGTAGCCTGATTTCCCTGGATGGACCGGGTGAAATCACCAAGATAGCCAACGAGCGAAAGCCGCATTTAACTAATTGTTTTGCGGCCGATCCTCTCATTATCGATCCTGAATGGGCAAAGAGCGAAGGTATCGCGGCTTTCGGAGGATATCCTCTGACGCTGGAGGAGAGGCTGATCGGAGTAATGGCCGTCTTAGCCAGTGAGCCATTGCCAAAAGAGGCGTTCGACGCCCTGGCTCCGGTCGCCGCCAAGATCGCCATTGGCGCAGAGTATAAGCTGTCGGAAGAGTCGTTGCGTGAGAGCGAGGAAAAGTTTCGAGGCGTATTCGAGGATTCCGGCGCCGGCATGGTCATCGGATCGCTGGGGGGCCGGTTACTGCGGGTCAATGAAGCGTTTTGCAATATGGTCGGATATTCAAGGGAAGAGCTTTTAAACAAAACTATTCAGGAAATAATCCACCATGACGATCTGGAGGATACCCTGGAAAAAGCGAAATTGATCTTCCATGGAGAACTCGATTCGTTTCATGTGGAGAAAAGATATATTCATAAACTAGGTCATGTGGTCTGGGCCTCTCTCAACATCTCCATCGTCAGGAGCGCCGAATTGGAGCCTTTGTACATGGTGGCCCAGATGCAGAATATCACCGATCGGAAAAGGGCGGAGAATGAGCTTAGAAAAACAAACAGAATGCTTAAGATGCTTAACGACTGCAACGAAGCCCTTTTGCGCTCCAGATACGAGTGGGAATTGCTCGATTTCATATGCGAAAACATCGTGAGGCTGGGCGGATACCGCATGGCCTGGGTGGGATACGCCGAACATGACAAAGAAAAGACCGTCCGCCCTGTGGCTCAGTTCGGGTTTGAGGCTGGATATATCAAAACATTGGACGCAACATGGGCCGATTCGGAGCGTGGCAGGGCGCCATCCGGCGCGGCGATAAGGACAGGCGCAATCTGCGTCGTCGAAGATATATCCAGAAATAAGCAGTTCGCGCCATGGAGGCGGGAGGCGGAAAAAAGAGGGTATACCTCCCTTATATCGATACCCTTGAATTCTGGTCCTAATACTATCGGCTCCCTGAATATTTATTCGCATGAAATAGACTCGTTCAATGGAAAGGAAAGGCTCCTTCTGAAAAGACTTGCTGACAATCTGGCGTATGGGATTGTGGCGCTGAGGGGGCGGGAGGATCAAAAACGGGTCAAAGAAGCGTTGCAGAACGTAGCCACCGGCTTTCCCTCGGTGACAGGCGGCGAGTTTTTCAGGGCCATAACTGTCCATCTCCTGAAAACTCTGGATATGGACTACGCTATTATAGGGAAACTTGAGGGGAGCGCCAAAGACGAAGTCAGAATAATAGCCATGAACAACAAGAAACGGTTTCATAATATTTATAAATACGATCTTGAGAATACGCTCTTCGAGAAAGTCATAGTAAGCGGCCTTTGCTGTTATCCGTCCAGAGTAAGAGAAAGGTTTTCCGAAGACGCGATGCTTAAGGAAATGGGCGCCGAAGGTTGCGCCGGGACGCCTCTTGTCAGCCGGGCGGGAGGGCCACTGGGTATCATAGTCCTCGTCAGCCGAAAACCTGTGAAGAA
Organism: Nitrospirota bacterium; assembly: GCA_011052055.1. GTDB lineage: Bacteria > Nitrospinota_A > UBA7883 > UBA7883 > UBA7883 > DRJW01. The sequence goes on along the minus strand of DRJW01000288.1, from coordinate 4,196 downwards.
CGAGCATATAGTGTTATCCACATTGCAGGTATTCGCGGAAAGAGTTTCGACAGAGCTCGAACGCGCCCACGCTGAAGAGGAGCTTAGAATCGCATATGAAAATCTTGAGCTTCGCGTGGCCGAGCGCACAACCGACCTCAAAGCGGCCAACCTGGAGCTTGAAGAGTTTAATTACATCATCTCTCACGACCTCAAAGAGCCTTTGCGAACGCTGTCGTACTACTGCGATCTATTAAAAAGGCACGTGGGAGACGAGCTGTCGCCGGCGGCGAACAAGTTTATAGAATTTATCCAGGACGCCTCGAAGCGGATGAAAAACCTGGTTCACGATCTGTCGGAGTTGTCCGGAGCGGGGAGGAAAGAGATTGAAGCGCGCGCTGTCGACCTCAACGATTGTATATCGGACGTAACTAAAAATCTTGAGACGAACATCGACGAGTCTGGCGGTGTTGTGGAATGGGATACTTTGCCCATAGTTTACGGAGACCGCACTCAGCTTACGCTTCTTTTGCAAAACCTTGTCGATAACGCGCTCAAGTTCAGGAAAAAAACGCCGCCGCGCGTCACCGTATCGTCATGCCGGGTGAACGGATCGTGGCAGGTGACCGTGGCCGATAATGGCATCGGGATCGACAACAGATTCGTCGGCCAGATATTCGAGCCGTTCAAACGTTTGCACAGCAGGGAAAAATACCAGGGCACAGGTATAGGGCTTTCTATATGCCGGAAAATAATTGACCGTTGCGGAGGAACGCTTACGGTCGCCTCCAGCCCCGGAGCGGGAAGCAAATTTAAATTTACGTTAAATGCGGATCCAGTAACATTGATGAAAGGAGACTGAATTATGGTGTATCCAGCCAACGGCAAACCATCGGTGATATTGTTGGTCGAAGACAATCCAGCGGATCTGGAGATTATGAAAATGGCGTTTAATGACGATGACGAGTTTAGCGCAAAGGTGCTGGCGATAACCATAGAGAACGGGATAGAGGCTATGGAATATCTGAACCGTAAAGGAGAATATTCCGATTCCGGCTCCAGTCCCAGGCCAGACCTTATATTACTCGACATTAATATACCTCTGATGGACGGCAAAGCCGTATTGAAAGAGATAAAGAGTACGAGTGAATTAAAAAATATCCCGGTTGTGATGTTCACCTCTTCGGAGAATGAAAAGGATATAGCGGAATCGTACGCCCTTGGAGCCAATGCGTACCTTACAAAACCTGACGAAATCGACGACTTCACATGGATGATCCAGAGCACAGGGTTTTACTGGCTGTTTATGGCCAAGCTCCCGTCCAACAGGGAGTTTGGATAGCTTTCCTATTTCTCCAGTGAAAAGTGGATAGTAAAATCAGGCGCGGTTCTGTTCAGGTTCTCGGAAAAACCGACCGCCAGAATTGTTCCGCTTTTGAGCTGGTATTTGAAGCCGAAAGTAGCTTCTATCCAACGTTTTCTGAACCGCTCCAGATCGGAGTCTTCAAAAGGCGATGTGTTGAACATCGACTGGATCAAAAGCCTGAAGCGCCCGCTTACGAAACGCTCATAGCTGATAAAACCGGTGAGCATATTATTGAGGCTGGTGGTCGCAAGACTTCTTTTTACTCTTCCAGGCGATATACCGCCTCCCCCAAGGTGGACGGCGAACTTCTCCGCCAATATCGTCGCCAGCGCTCTCGCCCCAAACTCCCATTCGCCCGACCCCTCTCCCCGGTCGGCGTTTCCTGTGGGGGCCTGGGTCAGCCCCTGCAAAGAAACCGTGAGCGGGCCTTTCGAGAATATCTCCGCTTTTATCCAGAACGAGGCGTCTCCCAGAGCGCCCTGATCCCTGGCGCCTCTCATCACCGGCTTTCCGTCACGCCTGATCACGTCTGAATATGTATAGTCAGGGATTACCGCCTGGCCTTCGTACCCTGGAATACCTAATCTGCCGTGATACCATCTGACGGCGCCGTCCATGAAACCTGTCGATGAGCTATAAAAAGGGGCCTCCGCGCCGATCTCCACTTTCCCGTCCGCAAGCGGGTAACGTATGGAGAGGTCGAGCTCGGCCAGCTCTTTGTCGATAAAGGCGGATGAGCGTCCTTCGTTGTCGAATACGAAAATATTTGTGTAGTTCAACGCTGTGTTAAACGTAATCTTTTTAACGGTCGTCCCGCTCTCTGGAGCAGGGTAAAGCAGGCCTGTGTAAAGCGGATGGTGGTTGCGTGTTTGAATGGGGCCGAAGGAAGCCGGGTTGGCGGATTGAGCCGAAGCCTGCGTAAATAGATATGCAACAGCCGGTAAGAGCCATATAAGGGAGGGTAGGCGGGCTCGACTGCTCAAAATTTATATTTCTTCGGCGAACGTTTCCTTGTTACGCTCGAACTGTCTGAAACCGGCAAGCATGCAACCGAGACCGACCAGAATAACAATCAGGACAGATACAAGATCGGGCGTTTTTGAATGTATAAAAATATCCTGGTAGCCGACCGTTAGAGCCGCCATCGGGTTCAGATAGTATGTGAACCTGAGATTCTGCGGAACCATCGGAAGGGGATAAAGTATCGGGCACATGAAAAACCAGAGGGTGAGCAGGTTTCCCAGTATATGCTGGACATCTCTGTATCTTACATTCAGCGCCGAAAAGAAATAGACGAGGCCCGTGGTAAACAAAAGCTGGGCGAACATCACAAAAGGGAGCCAGAGTATAGCCATAGAAAAAGCCGTGCCGTACCAGGCCATGAAAATAAATAAAAGGGGCAGGCTGAAGATGTAATTGAGCAGGTTGGAGAGGATTTTAACCATTGGCAGGATTTCAGCCGGAAACAACGATTTTGTGATGAGGGCGCCCGCAGAAGTGATGGAGTTGACGCCATCCATCATCGATGATGAAAACCAGATCCAGGGGAGTAATCCTGCGAACATGAAAACGGAATAGTTCTCCATCTCGATACGCATATAGACGGAGAAGACAAGCGCGTATACCATCATGAGCAAAAGAGGATTTAAAAACGTCCACATCGCGCCGATGGTCGAACCGCGATATCTCGCTTTAAGCTCTTTGGCCACAAGGCTTGAAATGAGCTCGCGATAACGGTAAATGATCGAGAAGTTCTCGTAAAAAGAGCGAAACATCTATGTTTTTTTCAGGTTAATAAAAAAATATAAGTAATATTCGAAATTGCCGATTACCGTCCTGAGAAGCGTTTACAAATGAAGTAAGGGTTGCGTATCACCAGGAAACGATTATAGATGATACGAAGCTAGCTATCAACGCCCCAGAAGGGATGAATGCTCTATTTTTAAGCAACGATCCTGAACGACGACTATACCTGCCTTCCGGATTTTTACAGCCGCCTCGTTATTGACGATACCGAGCTGGAGCCAGACGACCCTGGGTTTTTTCTCCACGATTTCCTCCACAAGGCCGTCGATAGCGTTGGCTTTACGGAAAATATCGACAATATCCACCGGTCCAGGAACATCTTTAAGGCTTGAGTACGTTTTAATTCCCCGCCAGTCGGAAATTTTAGGATGTACCGGTATGACGGTATACCCGTGGTCTTTGAGATAAAGACCGACATCCAGCGACGCCCTTCCCGGTTTGTCCGACAGCCCGATGATAGCTATGGTTTTCGATTCGGACAATATGTTTTTGATTTCATCCGGCGGCGGGTTATGGTCGGGCGCCGGAGGTCTTAAGCTGATATCGCAAGCATCTGTCATACGATGATCTCCACCTGGGCGCGCTTATTCGTCCCGTTTGTCTTTAAGAAAACTCATCAGATTCGACGAGACAGGTTTGGGGATATCAGGCGGCTCCTGGCCTGCGCTTTTGAACAGATCGACAGTCTTCTTAATAGTGTTGATGAACGCTACGCAAGGCTCACAATCCTCGATATGATCTTCTATATCCTTGCAGATAGCCGGGTCAAGATCTTTATCGATGTAATCGCAGATTCTATCGAGTATATCCTGGCAATTCATCTATTTGATCCTGTCTTAATTATTTCAAGTGTATCATCAAAATATTTGGAAATAATATCCCTGACATAAAGACGGGCTCTATGCAGTCTGGATTTTACGGCCGCTACGCTGATGCCCAGCATCTCGGCGATCTCGATATTCGAAAACCCCTCCACATCTTTCAAAACCAGAATCACCCGTTTATCCTCCGGCAGGCCAGAGATCGCCTGATCCAGCACCGCCCG